>CAZFZK010000105.1:0-4418 GCA_964523605.1 uncultured Candidatus Planktophila sp.
ATTTAGATGCGTCAGGCGCTTTAACTTTTAAACTTGGTCACGAACGCACTCGTGAAAATGTCATTAACTGCATTGAGCGTTTTGACTTACGTCCTCATACTGCTACCGATTCGCTAACAGCTCTGATTAATGAGATTCCAGAAAAATATGATTTGGTTTTAGTTGATTCAGCCCCACTTTTCACACCAGAGTTAGAGCTAGTTTTGAGAGCTGCACAATTGGCAATAGCGCCGGTACGAGAGAGCATTCATTCGCTTAGAGGTGCTTTATCCGTCATGAAAATTACTTCTGCTCCCGTTAAAGCACTGCCGTATTTCGCTAAAGGGAGTTCCGAGTTAGCTAAATTAATTGCAGCTGAACTAAGTTTTATTGATGGTGAAATTTCAATAGCGCCCGAAGTATTAGCCGCCGAAGCTAAAACAACAAGTGTTTTGACCGAAGCGAAAAACTGTCATGTTTCGCAGGAATACCGTGATGCGACTTATTCGATACTAGAAGAGTTGAAGATCTTTTAGTCTGAAATTCGCTTAGTACGAATCCGATCGCGCTTTACTCGCTCAGCTTTAGGTTTATCAGCAACGGGGGCACTCTTAGTTCTATTCTTATCAGCAGCTGGAGCGCTCTTAACTGGTGCTATTTTCTTAGCTACATTCATTCGCCCAGTCGAGCCAGCTGGAATTTTGAATTTAGTAAATAGTGATTCAGAAGAAGAATAAGTTTCTTCTGGTTCGCCAAGATTAAGATTTAACGCCGTATCAATCATTTTCCAACGCGCCAATTCATCCCAGTCCACAAAAGTAACCGAAATTCCATGCGCACCAGCGCGAGCAGTTCGACCGATGCGGTGAACATAAGTCTTTTCATCTTCAGGGCATTGGTAATTAACAACGTGTGTAATGCCATCAATATCAATACCGCGAGCTGCAACATCGGTTGCGACCAGCACATCTGATTTTCCAGCTTTGAAATCATTAAGTGCTTTTTCACGAGCACCTTGACCAAGATCTCCATGGATTGTGTCGGATTTAAAGCCGCGCTCTAACAGGTCATCGGCAGTTTTTTGACAAGTACGCTTGGTGCGACAGAAAACAATCGTCGGTCCGCGTCCTTCAGATTGCAGAATTCGAGCCAACATTTCAATCTTATCTAGAGCGTGGGCACGCACGACATGCTGTTCAATCTTGGAAACTACAGCGCCTTCATCTTCATTATCTTGGGTGCGAATATGCACTGGCTGATTCATGAAGCGACGAGCGAGAGCGATGATGTCGCCAGGCATGGTGGCTGAAAACAACATAGTTTGCTGACGATTAGGAGTGCTGGTGAAGATCTTTTCAACATCTGGCAAAAAGCCTAGATCTAACATTTCATCAGCTTCATCTAGGACTAGGCGTGAAACATTCTTAAGTTTTAGTTGACCTTGGCGATACAGGTCTAGCAGGCGTCCAGGAGTTCCGACAACAATTTCAACTCCTTGCTCTAGAGCTTCGATTTGTGGTTCAAAAGCTCGGCCACCATAAACAGCGAGGACCCGTACTCCACGATTGCCAACTAATTCAGCAATATCTTTGGTTACTTGAACGCAAAGTTCGCGCGTAGGTACAACAACAAGAGCTTGTGGTTGACCTTTAAATTCAAGGGCATCCCATTCTGAATCAAGTGGTGCGATGATGCGTTCAATTATCGGAATACCGAAACCTAAGGTCTTACCGGTTCCGGTTTTAGCCTGACCAATGACATCTCCATCAGAGAGTGCAATTGGTAATACAGCTTCCTGAATTGGAAATGGTGATGTGAAGCCATGAGCCGTTAGTGCATCAATTGTTGACTTACGTAAAGGAAGATCTGCGAAAGTAATAGTCACGTTAGAGGGAGCCGAAACCGACGCGTCGCTCGGTTTGTTCGCCAATTTCTACAAAACCAATTCGATCAGCAGGCACCACGATGGTACGTCCGCGTACATCATTTAGGACAAGGGGAGTTCCGGCGCTGATTGCTGCGCTTACTGCGGCTGAGATTTCAGCCGGGGTAGCAGGGCTTTCGAAAGCAAGGTCGCTACTTACATTTGCGACCGCTATGCGAACCTCTGATTTTTGGACAGTTTCATTTTTCTTTGTAGCCATGGGGCAATCCTATGGGATTACTTCAGTTGTTGCCTAACGGGAAACCAGAAACCCCGCGCCACATCAAACTCTCGATTAATCGAGCCGCTTGTTCGCGTGATAATTTGCTATCTCGATCTAGCCAGTGTCGTGCACCGACTTGAATTGATCCGATCAGTGAAACTCCAAGCAACATAGATGCCTCTTGAGGCAATCCAGTTTCGATCGAAATCACAGCGCTAATTGCTGCAGCACAGTCATAAGTCATGCGATTTAAACGTTCATGCACGGCTGGCTCGACATTCATATCGCTTTCAAAAAGTAAGCGAAATGCTTCGCCTTCACTTTCAATAAAATCAAAGTAAGCATCGACAGTGGCACGAACTCGACCGGCATTTTCGGTGTTAGAAGCAATAGCGCGTTGAATCTGGAAAACTAAAGAATCAATATGCAAATCAAGTACTGCTAAATAAAGTTCTAACTTCGACGGAAAATGCTGGTAGAGAACAGGTTTACTAACGCCAGCTCGATCCGCAATTTCATCCATCGCTGCGCTGTGGTAACCCGCGGCGGTAAAGACTTCAAGGGCTGCGGAAAGTAAAAGCGCTCGTCGCTCATCTCGAGGTAGTCGTGACTTGTTATCACGTGCATCTGTTGTGCTCATTGAGCCAATGTTAGAGGCAAATCTAGGAAATTACACCTATTAAGTTTTTCGCGAACCTATTGCAATTAGTCACCATGAGTCCTTCTACGGCAGAATATCCCCGTATTCGGTTTACCAATTGAGCATTAAAAAGGCGGTAGAGATGAAGATTCCACCACTTGTAGAACCTGGCCGCGCATTAACTGTCGATGAAGTTCGTCGCTATAGCCGCCACTTAATCATTCCGGATCTTGCGATGGCAGGCCAAGCAAGATTGATGAATGCCAAAGTTCTCTGTGTTGGTGCGGGTGGATTAGGTTCGCCGGCGCTTATGTATCTAGCTGCTGCCGGCGTTGGCACAATTGGAATTGCAGAATTCGACACAGTTGATGAATCAAATTTGCAGCGTCAGATTATTCATGGCCAATCAGATATTGGTAAGAGCAAAGCAAAAAGTGCTCAGGAAAAAATCTCTGAGATCAACCCATATGTAAATGTAGTTTTGCACGAGACTCGACTAGATAATTCAAATGTGATGGAAATTTTTGCGCAATACGACATCATCGTTGACGGAACAGATAATTTCGCAACGCGTTACTTAGTAAACGATGCGTGTGTGCTTTTGAAAAAACCTTATGTTTGGGGTTCCATTTATAGATTTGATGGGCAGGCAAGTGTGTTCTGGGCTGAATATGGCCCTTGCTATCGCTGCTTGTATCCAGAGCCACCACCACCCGGGATGGTGCCAAGCTGCGCTGAAGGTGGCGTACTCGGTGTCCTATGCGCATCAATTGGTTCAATTCAAACTACCGAGGCAATCAAAGTCATCACTGGAATTGGCGAACCACTTGTTGGTTCGTTGATGATTTACGACGGACTCGAAATGAGTTATCGCAAAATTAAAGTTCGCAAAGACCCGAACTGCCCAATTTGCTCTGATCACCCAGCTCAAACTGCGCTGTTGCCAGATTACGAAGCATTCTGTGGCGTTTTATCAGATGCTGCCGAAGTTGCAGTTAAGGACGCCACAATTTCTGTTTCTGAACTAAAGAGCAAAATTGATAAGAAGGAGAATTTCTTCTTAATTGACGTGCGCGAGCCAAGTGAATTCGAGATCGTGCGAATTCCAGGATCAACGTTAATTCCCAAACAAGGTTTCTTAGACGGCACAGCTCTAACAGGTTTGCCGCAAGATAAGCCAATTATTTTGCATTGCAAGTCTGGTGTGCGATCTGCCGAGTGCTTAGCAATTCTTAAAGGCGCTGGTTTTGCAGATGCGACACATGTAAGTGGCGGAGTCATCGCATGGGCCAAGCAAATTGATACTTCACTCCCGGTGTATTGATGAGTCAGCCATATAAGGGTTACCGAGCACTTTTAGTTCACGCGCACCCAGATGATGAAACCATTAACAATGGCGCAACTATGGCTATGTATGCCGCACTTGGCGCGCAAATAACTTTAGTAACTTGCACCCGCGGCGAAGAAGGCGAAGTGTTAGTTCCGGATTTAGCTCATTTGGCAGCGCACGAAACTGATCAATTAGGCGATCATCGCGTTCTTGAATTAGCTGAAGCTATGAAGGCGCTAGGTATAACTGATCATCGATTCTTGGGTGAAGGAAAAGTTAAGTTCCGCGATAGCGGCATGATGGGAACCGAACCAAATAATCG
>CAZFZK010000106.1:0-4416 GCA_964523605.1 uncultured Candidatus Planktophila sp.
ACAACTTGAGTTTGAAAAGCCACAAAAGTGCCGCCCAAAGCACCTGCGAACAATCGCCAACGAGGAATCTGCTTGGCCTTAACAGCAACACGAAGATTTGTAATTCCCTCTTGTATGCCTTTATGAAAAATCGAAATAACAGCAATGATTAAAAGCCCAGAGCCGAACGAAACGAGCGCGGCTTCAATTCCATTATTTAGCCGATGGGATAGCTCGCCATTTGCTCGCGCTTGAAGCGCGATCATTAAACCGGAAAGTGCTGCTAATAGATCAAGGCGCATTACTTATGTGTGCCGTGAAACTCTCGCTTATCAGCAATCCAATCCATCAGTGCGAATAGAACTCCAGATGCTACGAAGGTTAGATGAATTACGATGCGCCATTTGGTGCCGCCACCAACGTCATCTTGCCCAGCAAGTTCAATGAAATCTTTCAATAGTTCGATTACTGAAATTGCGACGAGTGAGCCAATCAATTTGATTTTAAGCCCTGAGAAATCAATGGTTCCCATCCAGTGTGGGCGATCTTTAGATTCAGCAGCCACATCAATACGTGAAACAAAGTTTTCATAACCCGCAAAAATCACCATCAGAATTAAATTTGCAAGCAGTGTTAAATCAAGCAATGCCAAAAGTTCTAGCGTGAATGTTTGCGCAGTTGCTTCGCCGATATGTTGAGCTATGTGATAAAACTCAACTACGAAGCGCCAACAGAGCAGTACTAATGCGCCTACGAGGCCAAGATATAGCGGTGCTAATAAGAAGCGAGCACGGAATAAGATAACTTCGATTGCATGTGTTAATTTATTCATGGTTGAAGTTTAACGAATTTGGGCAATAAAAAAGGGTGGCTCACTGTGAACCACCCTTTTTTACTAGAGACTGTTACTTAAATACATCATCCCAATTTGAGATTGTCATTAAGTAATACGCGCCACCCTCGATAGCAGCCTTATCCGATGCCGCCTTACTGGTTTTTGATTTCCAGGCAAGGTCTGGGCGAGCTGTCGCCACACCTGTTGTGTGAACTTGAGCATTAAACAAGTAGTAAGAGTTGTTATCTCCGCTACGGGCAAATAGCGATGTTGCATCAATGATTCCTGATGATTCTTCATCTTGAGTCATGAATTTGGCGGCACCTGGCGCAAAGTATTCCTTATTGAATTCTGCGACAGTTGCTATTTTTGCATCAGAGAGACGGAACGCAACGATGCGAGATACGTGGCCATTGTTACCTGGATCTTCTTGAATTAGAAGAACACCATTTTTTGTAACAGCTAAGTTATCTGGCTTGCTTAAGTAAGGTGCTTCGGATCCATCAAGTAGCAACTCAAGCTTTGCGCCTTTATCAGGGTTCTGACCATCGACGAAAGTTAGACGCCATACTGCTCCGCCATCGCGTGAGAAAGTTGGTTCCGCAGGATTTGGCGCAGTGGCTCCCTTATCTTTATTTGACTCTGTTGTGATGAAATAGAAGATGTTCGGATTAATTGGATCCCATTCACCATCTTCAACACGTGTCATCTCAGTTCCTTGAGCTGCGTGATCTTTTTGCTGATCTGCCATATTTGCATTCCAGATTGTCTTGTTAAAAGTCACGTCTACTGCTTTATTTTTACCGTACTTAGCGCGGAAAGCGTTGTCGTTAGCGATGTCTGGGATGCTAAGAACATAAGGAGTTCCGTTGGTTAAGCCAGCTTTGTCAGCAAAAGAACCTGTAGTTGTTTTCTTTCCAACATACATAAATAGCTGTGAATCAGTAGCTGAGCCATCTTCGTTGCCCATTACAACTGTATTCATACCTGGCTTTAAGTTTGGCATTAAGTTTTCCCATGAAGCTAATCCAACGCGAGGAAGTTGTATGCCGTTTCCATCCATATCGAATGCAAAACCGCGACCGTACCCGCTGTCGCCATCTTCTTCGCCACTTAGAAACACTGCGCCTTCGTAGCCATAAGTAGTATCGCCTGACTTAAATGCAAGGCTTCCAGCTTGCACAAGTGTGGCTGAACAGAAACGACTGATGTTCCAGTCCATACCTTTTGTGGTTCCGGCCGGTGCGCCACCGATAGGAGTATTTGTATATTCGCCAGTGTTGTAGTTGTAATAGCTAATCTTCTTGATGAAATCAGAAGCGCTTGTAATTACTTTGGAAGCAGGCGAAATATTGAATTTTGTAATTGATACGCCCCACTGAGATGAATCAGATTTAGAAAGTTGTGCAATTGGGCTATATGAAGGGATTTCATGAACTGAGAGAAGTGAAATTCCACCATTTTCGTTCTTATATGCGCCCATGCCGTCAGGAATACCGCGCACAACAGTGCCAGTTTTAAGATCGCCTGCGTATGCCAATGGCTTAATTGTTACAGCTGAATTAGTGGCAAGAATATATTCTGGCTTTGCTAGTGCTGATACCGCAATATTTACTGATGTTCCGAGAGCTGCAATGCCTAAAACAGCTGCAACTTTGTAGCGAAGTTTCATATGTAACCTTTTCTCTACTCACATGTAAGTCCCAATGACTCGAGCGAAAGTTACTTCTTTGATGTGTAATAAAGTGCCAATAGAGAGTGAACAATTAGCCAATCAAAGTAAAACTAATTGGCAAGAATTTCTGTTGTTACCAACCATTCATCTTCGCGTAACTCTTTATCTCTATTTAACGCAGCTAATTCACTGGTTATTTCAATTAGTCGTTCGGCATCAAATTGCGCGTTATTTTGCTCTGCCAGCAGTTCAGAAATTTTCTCCTCTAACTTGGCTATCTGACGTTCAATGCGTGCCAAATCTTTTTTAGCTTGGCGCTGTTCAGCAGCTGAAGAAGTTGATTTATTCTCTTTCTTGGTTGAGCCTGCTGAAATGGCTTTCTCGCGTAGCTCTAAATATTGGTCCACGCCACGTGGAAGATCTAATAACTTCTGATCACCAAGCAAACCAACAAATCGATCGCAAACTCGTTCTAAGAAATATCTATCGTGCGAAATAATTAGCAACGTGCCGGCGTAACTATCGAGTAAATCTTCTAACTCAGTCAATATCTCGATATCAAAATCATTGGTTGGCTCATCAAGCATTAAAACATTAGGGCTTTCCATCAGCAATCTAGTCAATTGCAGACGACGTTTTTCGCCACCTGATAAATCGCCAACTGGCGTCCATTGTGAATCACGATCAAAACCTAACCGCTCACAAAGTTGCGATGCCGAAAGAGTGCGGCCTTTTCCGAGCTCAATATGTGAGGCGACCTTTTCAACTGCCTCAAGCACGCGCCATTTCGGATCGAGCTCTGCTAAATGTTGAGTTAGGAAAGCAGCTTTTACCGTTACACCAGTAACTAACTTTCCAGCACTTGGTGCAAGTTCGCCAGCTAACGTGCGCATTAACGTAGTTTTTCCGGCACCGTTAATTCCCACGATTCCAATGCGATCTCCGGGCCCAACATTCCAATAAAGATCATCAATGAGTTCTTTATCGCCAGCGCGAACTTGCAGATGATGCGCCTCGTAAACAGTGTTACCTAATCGGTTTTGGGCAAATTTCAACAACTCGGTGGTATCACGCGGGGCCGGCTCGGCTGAGATTAATTCATTTGCCGCATCAACTCTAAATTTCGGTTTAGTAGTTCGGGCAGGTGCACCGCGTCTTAACCAAGCTAGTTCTTTGCGAATAAGCATGTTGCGGCGTTGATCTAGCACTGAAGCTTGGCGCGAACGTTCAGCTTTTGCTAACACGAATGCGGAATAACCACCGTCGTATTCTTCAACTTTGCCACCGACAACTTCCCAGGTGCGATCAGTTACCTCATCTAGAAACCAGCGATCGTGCGTTACTACAGTTACTGCAATATTCTTTCGATTCTTTAAATGATTTGCTAGCCAAGCAACACCCTCAACATCTAAGTGGTTAGTCGGCTCATCAAGCAGAATTAAATCTAGATCGTCAATTAATAATTTTGCTAAACCAACGCGACGACGTTCGCCACCTGATAGAGAAAGAAAAGTTCGTTCGAATAAATGGTCATCAAAACCACCAAATAAACCGGTGAAAACTTCACGGACCCCGGCATCGCTGGCCCATTCATGTTTTGCTTTATCTCCCAAAACAACATCGCGAACAGTTGCGGCTTTATCGGCAATATCGACTTGGTTGAGCATTCCTAGTTTGACTGAATTGCTCTTGGTCACTCGACCCGAATCAGGTTGCTCGATGCCAGCAATTAACTTCATTAGCGTGCTCTTGCCAGCACCATTTCGTCCGACAATTCCAATGCGCTCACCTTCAGCGACACCTAAGGAAACGTCAACCAGTAATTGCTTGATATCAAAAGCTTTGTTTACGCTTTCGACGTTAACAAGATTGCGTGCCATAGGGGGAAAGCGTACCTTTACGGCATGAAGGTTACTGACCGCGAATA
>CAZFZK010000107.1:0-4391 GCA_964523605.1 uncultured Candidatus Planktophila sp.
GAGCCGCCGTAGAGAGCACTTGCTTCAACTACTAAATCAAAGAGGTTTGCATATTCACTTGGAGCAGATGGAATGAAAGCTAAGTTGCGTGGATGATCTGTTGAAATACAAGCTTTAGCTAAAACAGATGTGAATACATCGAGTGCTTCTTTTCCACCAAGTCCTTTGGCGGTGATGGTGTTTCCGACTTGAGCAAATAATTCCGCTTCGGATAACGGGCCGTCTAAAGGTGGATCACTTTTTAGTCGCTCGAGACTATAGGCAAGCACTTCATTTGCTAGCGCCTCAACTTCAGGAGTGAACTCATGCATGCCGAGAGTCTGCCACTAATTAAGAAATTTGGTTAATGAATATTGCGTTGAGTCTTTTTAATTATGTTGCGCAACATGGTTGGAAATACAAAAGTGTGAAATGGCAGCACTGAATACCAATACAACTGCCCACCTAAGCCACGTGGTGAAAACGTCGCTTCTTGAATTATTCGAGTTTTTCCATTTTCTTCAGACACTCTAAATTCCAACCAAGCTTTTCCGGGTAAGACCATTTCGGCATAGAGACGCAATACAGATTCGCGTTCAATTCTCTCAACGCGCCAGAAATCTAAACTATCGCCAACTCGTAAATGATCTGGGTCTCGCCGACCTCGACGTAATCCGACACCACCAAACATGCGATCTAACAAGCCACGAGCAAACCAGAGAAAATCTGAACCATACCAACCGTGCTGGCCGCCAATACCTTCAATGGTTTTCCAGATCTGCGCTAGCGGAATATCAGTTACGGCTTCGCGCGAATCTTTCAGAATCATTTCGCCCGCCCAATCCGGATCTCCTTGAGCTTTCTGCCAAGGTGCAGTTGGGTACGAAGCATCTGACCATCGGGTTTCAACTTGGCCATCACTAGTTCTGGAAAGTGCCAAGGTGATTGCACTCTCTACATTGAGCAAACCTTCGGCAGGTTTCGGAATCAAGCTATCAATACTCTTTTTTGGATCTGCGACAACTTCATTTATTAGTGAACCAACGAGTGGTCGAGCGAGCGCAGTCGGAACTGGGGTCACTAGCCCAATCCATAAACTTGAAAGTTCTGGCGTTAACACTGGCACTTTAATAATCCAGCGACGCGGCAAACCAGATAGTTTGGCGAACTTTTGCATCATGTCAGCGTAAGAAAGAATCTCTGGGCCGCCGATATCAAAAACTTGACTTACTGGGATTTCCAGAAGCGCAGTGCTTCGCAAATAATGTAGAACATCTCGAATTGCAATTGGGTGAGTCAAATTGGAAACCCACTTGGGCGTCGTCATGATTGGTAAACGGTGAGTTAAGTGACGCAACATTTCAAAAGATGCCGAACCTGAACCAATAATAATTCCGGCCCGTAGTTCTAATACAGGAACTGTGCCAGACGCTAACTCGGTACCTGTTTGAACTCGAGAAGCTAAATGTTGGCTAGATTTCTTATCATTTGCAATTCCGCCTAGGTAAACAATCTGTGAAACTCCGGCAGCTTGGGCAGCGGTGGCAAAACCTCGGGCCATAACCGCTTCGATGTCATCAAAATTCTTACCTAGATTGATCGAGTGCAATAAATAGTAAGCAGTATGAATTCCAGTAAGCGCTGCAACTAGATCAGATTGCGAATTAGCATTTCCTTCGACAATTTCTACATGGTTAAACCAAGGTTGACCTTTAATTTTCTCTTTATCGCGCACTAGTACCCGAACATCTAAATCTTCATTCAGTAAAGTTCGCACCAAGCGACCGCCCACATAGCCCGAAGCTCCTGTAACCAGGTACTTGCGGGCTTTGGTCTGCGGTTCCATGTAATAAACCATAGACTTAACCCATAACTTTTGCAGTTTTTTCAAGTTTGGGGAAAGGGGGATCACATGGCCAAACCTCGCGTAGTTATTTTGGGCGCTGGTTTTGGTGGCTTAACTGCTGCCCGCGAATTAGCCGGAAAAGCTGATGTGACTCTGGTCGATCGCCATAATTTCCAAACTTTCCTTCCTTTGCTCTATCAGGTAGCAACTGCAGGGCTAGCTGCTGATCACGTGGCTTACCCAGTTCGAAGCGGTTTGCGTAAAAGCGACATCAAATTTCGAATGGGTTCACCGATAGAAATCGATCATAGAAATCAAGCAATCAAATTAGATAGCAGCGAAGTGCTTCATTTTGACCATTTAATTTTTGCACTTGGTTCATCAACTGCTGATTTCAATATTCCCGGTGTTAGCGAGCATGCACTCGGCATGAAAAGCGTTGCCGATGCAATTAATATTCGAGCCGAGATCATGCGCAGATTCGAAGATCTCTGTCGCTTTGAAGATGAAACTATTCTTTCACTTACCGTCGTCGGTGGCGGGCCAACCGGCGTTGAGATGGCTGGCGCGTTAGCCGAACTAATTTCTGGTCCACTAAAGAATGATCACGAACACGCAGCTAAACATATGAAGATTAATTTGATTGAAGCAGGGCCACGTTTATTGCCGACTTTCTCAGCCAAGTTATCTGATCGAACTAAAAAAGATTTAGAGAAAATGGGCGTTCAAGTTTTTCTAAATACTGCGGTAGCGAAAGTTGCACCACGTAAAATTTCAATTAAAGATGGTGCCGATATCCCATCTGAAGTAACTATTTGGGCGGCTGGTGTACGTGGAGAGCCCACTGCTGAGGCACTTAAACTGCCGATGATTAAATCAAGAATCGATACCACGCCAACTCTGCAGGTAAATCACTATCCAAATATTTGGGCTATCGGTGACATTGCGGGTTTGACCGATGCAAAAGGCAATTTACTTCCTATGGTTGCTCCAGTTGCACTTCAGCAAGGTGCTTGGGCGGCTCGACAAATTTTAAATCTGAGCAATGCTCGCCCAACAGAAGATTTTAAATATCGCGATAAAGGTTCGATGGCCACTATCGGTCGCCATAAAGCAGTTGTCGAAGTCAAGAAACTAAAGCTCACTGGAGTTCCGGCTTGGTTTATCTGGATTTTCCTACATCTCTTCTATCTTTTAGGTGGTCGCAATAAAGTTGGCACAATTGCTGAATGGACCTGGAATTACTTAACTTTCGATCGTGGAAATCGCCACATTATGGATATCGCGTAGTAGTTAACTGCAGATGAAATATTTAAATGTATCTGGTTACCCACTTTGGAGTTTTGAGTGGGCTAATAACGGTGAAGCGGTTCTTTTATTACACGGTGGTTTAAGCAATACCGACTCTTTCGCCGATGTAATGGTTGCTCCCCTGCAAGATTCATTTCACTTATTCGCATATGACCGCGCAGGTCATGGTCGCAGTGCAGACCAGCCAGGCAGTTTCTACTTTAATTTTCAACGTGATGAAGCAATTGCATTTATAACTGAAGTAGTTAAGGAACCTGTCCATTTAATTGGCTATAGCGACGGCGCCAATATTGCGCTTATGGTTGCTATCGCTCGTCCCGATCTAGTTAAGTCAATTGTTTCAATAGCCGCTAACTTCAATGCAGATGGAATTGTTGAGCTTCCGATATTTGATCCGGCTGGAATTAGCGATGAAGAACGGGCTGAATACGCCCAAATGTCACCAGACGCTCCTGAAACGCTAGATTTAAAGGTTGCCAAAATGCACGAGATCTGGAAAGTCGAACCAAATCTAGAAATCTCGGATATTGCGCAGATAAATGTGCCAGTACTGGTTATGGCTGGTGATGATGATGTTGTTAAACATTCACATTCAATTGAGCTTTTTGAAGGTTTGCCATTTGGGCAATTAGCAATTGTCCCGGGAACTTCGCACGGTCTAGTTAAAGAGAAACCAGCGATAGTTACCGAGCTTATTAAAAGTTTTTTAAGTGATCTTTCATATCCGATCACTCGGCAGCCGATCCGTCGAACAAATCCTGCTTAACTCTCGATCGGTTCAATCTTGCCGGTGGATACGTGATAGAGCCCGCCGCTAACAACTACGTTTTTAGGCAATAGTGGGAAAGTTCGAATTCGAGCAAGATCTTGACTTAGAGCTGCACGTTGATCAACCAAAGTATTGAACTCAAGTGAACGAGTATCTACCCCATGTTTTTCTTCGATCATGGCATGAATAACTTCTTCATCCTCTTGCGCCATTCGACAATCAGTATGTGGCATAACCAAAATGCGATCAACGCCTAGCAGATAGGTTGCTAAAACCAATGTGCGAAGAACGTCTTCAGTAACTCGGGCTCCGGCATTTCGCAAAATTTTTGCATCGCCAGATTTCATGCCGACGACTGAGAGTGGATTAATCCGCGAATCCATACAAGTAACAATTGCTAAACCACGCGCTGCTCGGCCAGTCAAATCGCGATATTTGAAATTCCTTGAATATTCCTCGTTGGCACGCCAAAGATCGTCAAAACCA
>CAZFZK010000108.1:0-4389 GCA_964523605.1 uncultured Candidatus Planktophila sp.
CTCAACTACATCGTGGGCTCAGTCGATGGTATTGATGGTTCAATCATGACGGTTGAAAATCTAGTGGGCGACTTTGGGGCCACCGCTTGGGTAGGCGGATGCTGGAGTTCGCCAGAACATCGTGGAGTTGGACTTTTAAAAGCCATGATGAATTTTGTTGATCAACATGCGCTAGAAAAGGGCTGGCAGCGTCAGGGGTTAGGCGTTTGGGAAGATAACTATTCAGCGATTGCAGCTTATGAAAAATTAGGATTTGTTGCGATGGGTGAGCCAAAACCGAGTACTAGGGTCGCAAATAAGTTCTATATCCGCATGATTCGCTATGCGGTTGATCTTTAAATGTTAGCCGATAAGGGAGGTATCGCGCTTTTTCGATAAGTCATGCTCGCAGCCATTTGAGCGATCTTTAGCCGCACATGCTTCACAGAGCAAAACCAGCTTATGGCAAGCAATATTTGAGCAATTCACAAAGATTTTAGTCGGCGCTGCGCAAGATTCGCATTCACCAATTGTTTTTGCTTTGGAAGAAAAATCCATTGCCATGCGATCATCGAACACGTATAGCGAGCCATCCCATAGACCATCATCGCCAAATTTATTTCCGTATCGAACAATGCCGCCCTTAATTTGGTAAACCTCTTCGAATCCACGAGTTTTCATAACCGCTGATAAAACTTCGCAACGAATGCCGCCGGTGCAATAAGTAACAATTGGCTTATCTTTCAAATGATCGTACTTGCCACTTTCGATTTCGGCTACAAAGTCGCGCGAAGTTTCAACATCAGGAACAATCGCATTTCTAAACTTGCCAATCTTGGCTTCAAAAGCATTTCGCCCATCAAAGAAAACAACTTCATCGCCGCGTTCTGCCACTAATTCGTTAACTTGTTCTGGGCGTAAATGAATTCCGCCACCAACTACGCCATTCTCATCAACTTTAATTTCATCAGGATGACCAAACGCTACGAGCTCTTTGCGAACTTTTACAGATAGCTTAGGAAATTCGGTTCCATCACCGGCGGACCATTTGAAATCTATTTTGCGAAAACCGTCATACTTTTTAGTCTTCTTAACATAGGTGCGAAGCGCTTCAATCTCGCCACCTAAAGTGCCGTTGATACCGTGCTTAGAAATAATAATTCGGCCAGTCAAGCCAAGTGATTCACAAAGGGTGCGCTGCCATAACTTAACGGCGGCAGGGTCAGATATCGGCGTGAAGCCGTAATATAAAATGACCTTGTGCAAATCCATGGCGCGATTGTATCTCGCCTACTTTGCCCTTAAGAAATCAGTAGATCAAGCGCCCATGGCTGAGCATCGGCAGGCGGGTGGAGCTCGCACTCAAATAACTGAGCAGCCATTCGTTGCACATCTGCTGGCGTGATTGGGTCAGTGGCTTGGGTTAGCAAATGTCTAGTTAGTTCGCCGCGATATTTCTTAGACATATGAGTGATCACTTTTCGTTCGCCTGCGACAACTTGAAAAACCCGCACCTCAATTGTGTTTGCCGGATTTATTGGCCAAACTCCTTTATATGTTGAAGAACGACAGTCAATAATCAATTCATCTGAATACTTAGCTGCTACTTGGGCGATCGAATCACGCCATAATTTATTGTCAATCTTTTCTTTGTAACTAAAGATTTGATCTAGTGGCTTAACTAAGCCAAAGATTGCCGAAACTATTAGTAACTTAGAGTTGGCTCTTTTTTGTTCGTCAACTGAGAGATTTTTCCAGTTCAATCCTTGATAAAGAACGCCATCATAAATTTCGATAGCTGGCGAAGTTTGTGATGTGACGTGGTTGGCGGTTGCTTGATTCCGAGTGTCAAATAATTCAGCTGCGAAGACAAGCGAACTTAAATCGAATTTCTCTGAGCTAGTTGCTGATTTCTTCTTCTCACTAGGAGGCAGAAGTATTAGCATTAGGCGATGCTATTAGAGAGGCAAAGAAAATGATGGCTGAAGGCGACAAAGTCAGAGCTGAGATATTTGAGACGGGCAACCCCAAGATTAAATCCGCTCGAATTGTTATTGATGCACCGGCTGCAAAAATCTTTGACTTACTTGCCAATCCTGCTCGTCATAAAGAGATCGATGGATCAAATACCATTCAAAATAACATTAGCGGGCCAGAGCGCTTGTCTCTGGGTGCAAAGTTCGGAATGGCCATGCACCTTGGAATTGACTACCGAATCATGAATACGGTTGTTGAGTTTGAAGAGAATAAGTTAATTGCTTGGCGCCATTTAGGTCGCTGGCGCTGGCGTTATGAAATTCGTGAAATCAGCCCAAATCAGTGCGAAGTCACCGAATCATTTGATGGCCGTAAATCCATTTCACAGAGCTGGCTTAAGTTTCGTAAGGCTTATCCCTGGACTCAATTAGTCGTTGCTAAGACTTTGGTGCGCTTAAAAGAGGTAATGGAAGCACGCTAAAGACTGTGGGAAGATAGCCTCATGAATATGGCAAATGAGTCATTAGGCGCCGTAATGGCCTCGGAGATCGCAGAGACCCCAAAGGTTTTCCGCCGTATCTTGAGCAATCTTGATGCTCTTGAGCCAATCAAAGATATTTTGAGTGCTAATAAGATTTCTTCAATTTTAATTTTGGCTCGTGGCACTTCAGATAATGCCGCTCATTTCTTGAAGTACCTCGTAGAAACCAAACTCGGTCTTCCGTGCGGATTAACTTCACCATCTTCAGTAACAATCTATGACGCCAAACTGCACTACCAAGGTGTTCTAGTTGTGGCTCTAAGCCAGAGCGGTCAATCACCAGACCTAGTTGCTTTTGCAAAGTCTGCCAAAAGCGCAGGCGCGAAGTTAATTTCACTAACTAATGATGCAAATTCACCGCTGGCAAAGGCTGCCGATCATCATTTAGATCTGCAAGCCGGAGCCGAGTTAGCCGTTGCAGCCACCAAGAGTTATTCCGCGCAACTGCTTACCTCATATTTGTTGGTTGCTACTTGGGCGCAGCTCCCGATTAATGGTGAATCACTAATTGCTGAAGCCGAAAAATTAGTAAATAACGCAGCCCTGGTTAACCAAGCAGTAGATGCATGCAGCCGGGAAAATGAAACGGTGGTTCTTGGTCGCGGCTTTGCCTATCCAAATGCGCGCGAAGCGGCCCTTAAGATTCAAGAGACTTGTAAAGTTTCAGTGCAAGGACTTTCAACAGCTGACTACTTGCATGGTCCAATTTCGGCTCTTACCCCACAAACCCAAGTGTTTATCTTGGCCCCAGCGCATCTGCCGCTAAATTCAATTTCTGAGGCAACTACGCGCATTCGTGCGATTACCGGGCGTATTTTCTGGGTCGGCAACGGTGGCTCACCTGAGGCTGGCGACATAGTTATTGCTGGCTCTGATTGCCGCGATGAAATGGAATCAACCATTGTTGATGCCATCTCACTACAAAGATTCTCACTTGAATTTGCGAAGAAATCTGGCTTTGATCCAGATGCACCAGTTGGTCTTTCTAAAGTTACGTTAACCCACTAATACTTGCAGGCAAAAGTTAAATGACTCGCGATTATTTAGTAATCGTTCCCACCTATAACGAAATCACAAGCATTGGTGTTTTATTACCACAATTGCTTGACCTAAATTTAGACATCTTAATTGTCGATGATGGCTCACCTGATGGCACAGCCGATGCTTGTCGCGCACTTGGCCAAGAAAGCGGACGCGTAGTTGTTGTCGAGCGAAAGAAAAAACTTGGTTTAGGTAGCGCGTATAAAGCAGGCTTTAAATATGGCGAAGATCGTGGCTATAAATATTTGATCGAAATGGATGCCGATGGATCACACCAGGTAAGTGATTTGCTTTTGTTGATGTCGGATATGCAAGAGAAGCAACCAGATTTAGTAATTGGCTCTCGTTGGATTGCAGGTGGCGCTGTTGAGAACTGGGCTCGTCGAAGACAATGGCTATCTCGATCAGCAAATGTGTATGCAAAGTTGTTGCTTGGCGGCAAAGTCAAAGATATGACTGCCGGCTTTCGTATTTATCGCACTGAAAAACTCATACAAATTGATTTAGATTCTGTGAAGAGTGAGGGTTACTGCTTTCAAATTGAAATGACGATGCGCATGGCTCAATTAGGTGGAACTATTTTGGAATCACCAATTACATTTGTGGAACGAAAATATGGCGTGAGCAAAATGTCGAAAAAGATCGTTTTTGAAGCTATTTATCGCGTTACCGCGTGGGGGTTAAGCGCGAAATTCCGAGGAAAACGCCCTTCATAGCCACTTGCGATTGTCCGTGATAAGTTCAGCGCACTTGATCCAGGCAGCCCGGTCATTTCAGATTATGGCCGCCAATGAACAAGTGGCGTTGCGTTTAGCGAAATCCGGTTTGATTCCGGTGCTGTCCCGCAACTG
>CAZFZK010000109.1:0-4334 GCA_964523605.1 uncultured Candidatus Planktophila sp.
GCTCTACCAAGCTGAGCTACCCCGCCAAGGGTTGTGCACTTTCGAGCCCCCCACCGGAATCGAACCGGTGACCTTTTCCTTACCATGGAAACGCTCTACCGACTGAGCTAGGGGGGCGTTGATCAGTCCCTGAGCGTACAGGCTCAAACGGTAAATCGAAAAATGGTTCGTAATTGAGCGAATCCATACCTATTTATAAGGCGGGATCTAGCGCAATTTTACCCGTGGTTTGGCGAGCTAGCATTGCCCGATGAGCATCGCCTGCTTTAGAAAGCGGGAAGGTGGCACCGATTACTGGGTGCAATTTTCCAGCAACAACTAATTGGAAGAGTTCGTTGATTACATCGTTCATCATCTCTTTTTTGCCAAAGCAATGTGAGAGCCAGAAACCAGTAATCGTTTTGCTGCCACCCATTAATACTGCCGGGTTAATTGATGAAGGTGGCGTGCGCGAAGCCATTCCGTAAGTAATTAATCGACCGAAGGGTGCCAAGACGGCCAAGCTGGCATCGAAAGTTTTTCCACCAACCATCTCGAGAATCAAATCAACTGGCTTGCCCTCATTTGCCGCCAACATCGCCGCAGCTAAATCTTCGACGTTAGCATCGATAGTTACATCGGCGCCAAGTTTTTTAGCAAGAGCTGCTTTTTCTGAAGACGAAGTAACTGCTATTACTTTCGCGCCCCAAAGTTTGGCTAATTGAATTGCGATAGTGCCAACGCCACCAGCCGCAGCATGAACAATTACGGTCTCGCCAGCTTTAACATGGCCAACTGTTTTTAAAATATGCCAAGCCGTACTTCCTTGGACCAACATACAAAGTGCTTGTTGATCAGAAACACCAGCCGGGACATCAATCATTGCGCGTGGATGCACGGCTGCTAATTGCGCATATCCCCCAGCACCAACTGGTGCTAACACACGACGACCATCGGCAGTTGTTCCAACTACTTCGATGCCCGGAACTAGCGGCAACTCTTGTTTTGATAAATAACTATTCTCAGTTTGATGAGTATCGGCATAATTGATTCCGATCGCAGTAACTTTAATTAACTCTTCGCTGCCTTTAACAATTGGGTCAGCTAAATCCAAATACTCCATGACTTCTGGACCACCGAATTTAGTAATCTGAATAGCTTTCATTTAAGCACCCACTGCTGCATCAAGTTCAGCCACAATTATTTTGTTCATCTGCAGCATTGCGTCCATAGCCGCCTTTGCTTTCACTGGATCAGGGTTAGATAGAACTTCACCCAGCCGTTTTGGCACGATCTGCCAAGAAAGCCCCCACTTATCTTTTAACCATCCGCAGCGACTTTCTTCGCCACCATCAACTGTTAGTGCATTCCAATACTTATCGACTTCAGTTTGATCGGCGCATTCCACAAAAAGTGAAATCGCTGGCGTGAATTCAAAGTGTGGTCCGCCATTTAGGGCGAAGAATTCGCGGCCAGCCACAGTAAAAGTCAGCGAGAAAACATCGCCACTAACGGGGCTGCGATTTACATTTTTAATCTCAGAATTTGGAATTAGCGAGGTGTAAAACTCTGCAGCTGGAAGTGCGTCTTTATCAAACCAAAGAAAAGGCGTTACTGAAGTCATGTACTAAGCCTAACCCAGCCGCAAGCAGCCTGCGACTGCCTGCTATTCGCAACTAGACATCATCGAGTAAGGCTGATTACGCTTCAGCACGTATTCGACCAAGAATTCCACCCCACGAAATGGAGCAAACGTGAAGAAGCAGACCAGTTTATTTCTAGCACTTGTAGTCGCGACCGCATTCGCGATTACCGGATGTTCTAAATCAGAGACTACCGATAGTGCAAGTTCAGCATCATGCGCTAAGGCAGATTTGGCAACAGTTACATCTGGCAAGTTAACAATTGCAACAGGTGAGCCTGCTTACTATCCATGGATTCTTGACGACAAGCCAGAAACTGGAACTGGTTTCGAAGGCGCAGTTGCATACGCTGTTGCAAAACAACTTGGTTTTAGCAATGACGAAGTAACTTGGGTTCGCACCACATTTGATGGCGCAGTAACACCTGGCGAAAAGAATTTCGACTTCAACTTACAACAATTCTCGATCACACCAGATCGTCAGAAAGTCGTTGATTTCTCATCACCTTACTACACAGCTCCACAAGCAATCGTTTCTTATGAAGGAAGCAAGATCGCAGGCAAGACTTCGATCGCAGATCTAAAAAACGCAAAGCTCGGCGCTGCTGTTGGCACAACTTCACTCGATGCAATTGAAAAGCAGATCGGTATTAAGCCTCAGGTGTTTAACGACAATGCCGCTGGTGTATCAGCACTTAAGAATGCTCAGATTGATGGCTTGGTAGTAGATCTACCAACTGCTTTCTACCTATCAGGTGTTGAGATCGATAAGGGCATCATTGTTGGTCAGCTACCTTCAACTGGATCTGGCGATCAATTTGGCCTCTTGCTTGCTAAGGACAGCAAACTTACTGCTTGCGTAAGTGCAGCAGTCGATGCGATTACTGCTGATGGAACCCTCGCTGCAATCACTGAAAAGTGGCTTGCAACTGAGACAGGCGCAGCAGTTCTAAAGCCATAAGTTCAGTCCATTTACGAGTAGTTTGGCGACCATGTTGAACGGTCCAGACCAGCAAGCATGGTCGCCAAGCTCTCGTGAACTTGAGCGTCGGAATGCGCGGCGCCAGATTTCTCGTAAGCAATTCACGATTGCCGGTATCTCTAGTGTTTTAGTTCTAGGTGCTTTATATACATTGATTATTACTTCCCCAGGTTGGCGCGTAGTTAAAGCAACTTTCTTCGATCTTGATTACGGCCGCGAAGTTCTGCCCACAGTTTTGCGCGGCTTAGTCGTAAATATTCAGCTTTCATTTATCGGTGGCTTCTTTATTGCAGTTATTGCGCTCTCATTGGCGCTAATTCGCACTACTAAATCACCGGCCTTAACTCCGTTTAGATTCTTAGCAACTGCTTACGTTGATATTTTCCGCGGTGCGCCACTTTTGCTTATTATTTTATTGGTTGGCTTCGGAGTTCCAGCACTGCGATTAGCTGGTTTAACAAGTAATGTAATTGTGCTCGGAACCGTCGCCGTTGTGCTGACTTATTCGGCCTACGTTGCTGAAGTAATTCGCTCGGGCATCATGTCGATTCATCCTAGCCAGCGAGCAGCAGCTAGATCACTTGGCTTAACATCTGGGCAAACGATGCGCTTTGTAGTTCTACCCCAAGCTATTAAACGAGTAATTCCGCCGCTTCTAAATGATTTTGTTTCGCTTTTAAAGGACACCGGGTTAGTTTCTATCTTGGGTGTAACCGACGCGGTACGAGCTGCTCAAATTAACGCTAGCCGTACTTTCAACTACACCCCTTATGTAGTCTCGGCCGTCTTGTTCTTACTTATCACAATTCCATTAACTAGATATATTGATCGCGTGATTCGCCGTAGTAGCGCTAAGCAGAATTCTGAAGGTGCGATCTAATGAGTAACGTCCTAGAGCTAGTTAATGTGCGCAAATCATTCGATAGCGAACTTGTTTTAAATGACTTATCGCTAACCGTTAAAGAACATACCGCCACTGTTTTAATTGGTGCATCTGGTTCAGGAAAATCAACTCTTCTGCGCTGCATTAACTTGCTAGAAACGATAGATGATGGCCAAATCTTTCTCGATGGGCAAGAAATCTCTGACCCGCTAATCAGCGTTGATGAAGTAAGACGCAAGCTAGGCATGGTTTTTCAATCATTTAACTTATTTCCACATAAAACCGTGCTCGAAAACATCACGCTGTCACCAATCAAAGTGCACGGAATTGCGCCCGATCAAGCTCGTGAGCAAGCTATGGTGCTGCTGAAGCGCTTTGATTTAGCCGATAAAGCAGACCAATACCCTGATCGATTAAGTGGTGGCCAGCAACAACGAGTCGCGATCATTCGCTCTCTTGCTGTTAATCCCCGAGTTTTGTTGCTAGATGAAATTACTTCAGCTTTAGACCCGGTATTAGTAAATGAAGTTCTAAGTATTGTGCGCGACCTAAAGCACGATGGCATGACTATGGTTTTAGCAACACATGAGATGGGCTTTGCTACCCAAGTAGCTGATGAAGTTTGTTTCTTGGAATCAGGGCTAATTCTCGAACGTGGTAGCGCCGAAGCAGTGCTAAAGAATCCGCAACATGCAAAGACGAAAGATTTCTTAAAGCGAGTCCACGAAGCTGGTCGTTTGTAACTTATTTTTAGTTATTGCAATTACAACGATCCTCAAGTGCGACACCAGCTAGTGCTTCTTCAATATGTTCTCCGCAACCTGACCAAGTTGGCTTATTGCAATTTC
>CAZFZK010000110.1:0-4215 GCA_964523605.1 uncultured Candidatus Planktophila sp.
AGAAAGCGCACTTCCGTAGATAACCAAAGTAATCGGAACAATGGATGCACCGAATACTGTCCAACCGAACACGCCGCGGCTAGAAACATTACGAGGCAAGTACCGCGAGTAATCAGCCGCGCTATTTACCCAGCCCAAGCCAATACCAGTAATTGCAAAGATGATTGCCCCAATGAGTCCGGCGATGCTTCCGGCCTTTATCGCAAATACTGATTGCCAATTAACTTCATCGAGAGTAAGTGCGATGTATGTAACTGTTGCTAAAACGGTAATTGCAGTAATCCAGCGTTGAAGCTTCATGATTACCGAGTGACCCAATACGCCGCCAAAGATCGTTAATGAAGCAGCAATTAGAAATCCCAGTACTAGAGAAAAATTGCGATCTAGTGAAGTCGCGCGTTCTAAAACTGTGCCAGTTGCTAACGTAGCAAGGGATACTAGGACGGTTTCCCAGCCCACAAAGACTAAATAAGAAAGTAACCCTGGCAATAAGTTGCCCTTAACACCAAAGGCTGCGCGTGAGAGAGTCATGGTTGGCGCACTAGAACGCTTACCTGCCAGCGAACTAACGCCAACCAACGCAAAGGAACCCACAGTGCCAACCACTGCAGCAATAGTTGCTTGCCAGAAAGAAATTCCGAAACCTAGAAAGAAGGCTCCATAAGACAGGGCCAGCAACGAAACATTGGCGCCTGCCCAAGGCCAGAAGAGATCACGGGCATTTCCGCGGCGTTCAGATTCGCCGATGAAATTTATATCATTTAACTCAGGTTTCATCCCGCAATTCTAACTGATTGAGAACTTGTACTGCGCAGTAAGAATGTGACCGTCTGCTGATGCTGCCCGATACTTGATTAGATATTTACCAGTTTTCATAATTCCGCGGATTTCAACTCGTAATATGCCTTCTTTTACCGATATTAATGAAGTTAAAATTTTGCGATTCTTCGAATCAAGGATTGTGATCGAATTTGCATTCTTACTTTTTAGCGTTATAAGTGGTTCGCCGAACTCCAACTGCACATATTTCGGCGCTTTAGTTAAAGTTGAATTGGCTACCGGAAAACTTTTCACTAATTCGGCATGAGCTACTGCATTTTGGGTTCCGCCAAATACAAGTCCTACTGCTAAAAGTAGAACTTTTAGTTTGCGCATCAGTCTAAGAAGAAATCCAAGAGGAAGTCTTTAGTGCCAGGAACAACCGAATACTTCTCGAGATCTGTAATTCCCTCAGATGCTAGCAACTCATCATCTACAAAGAAATTTCCGGTGCAACCTTTAGATTCACGATTCAAAATAATGTACGCAGCATCTGCCAAGATTTCCGGCGTTCTGCACGCAGCAGTATCAACACCTGGAATCATTTGTAGCGCTGCGGTATCAATTGCAGTACGTGGCCAGAGCGCATTTACCGCAATCCCTTCTTTGCGGAATTCTTCAGACATTCCCAGAACGCACATGCTCATGCCGTACTTAGCCATCGTGTAAGCCACATGATGTTGGAACCACTTAGCTTTCATGGAAAGCGGTGGCGATAACGTCAAAATGTGAGGGTTTCGCCCCGCTTTAGCAGACTCGCGGAGATGTGGGATAGCTGCTTGCGAAGTTAAAAAGGTACCGCGCACATTGACATCAAACATTAGGTCAAAGCGCTTTGCTGGAGTTGCCTCGGTTTTAGTTAAATTAATCGCGCTGGCATTGTTGATCAAAATATCTATGCCACCGAACTCTGCTGCCGCTTTTGCAATTGCAGCCTCGATTTGGGTTTCATCGCGTAGGTCACATTGGATTGGAAGTGCGACTCCCCCAGCCGCTTCGATCTCTGCTGCCGCTGAATAAATAGTGCCAGGTAGTTTTGGATTAACTTCGGCAGTCTTAGCTGCAATTGCAACGGAAGCGCCATCGCGAGCTGCTTTCAACGCGATCGCTAAACCGATACCTCTGGACCCGCCAGTAACAAAGATTCTTTTTCCAGCTAGTGACATTATTTACCTTTCTTACTCATGAAGTTCATAAATGCCATCATGGCTTCTTCTGACTGAAGCGCCATTGAAAACAATTGGAATTCGGCTTTCATTACTGCTTCTACTGCATCGTGCTTACTTGCCTTTAAAAGCGCCTTAGTATTTATAACTGCTTGCGGTGGTTGAGCGGCGATCTGACTTGCTACTAATTGTGCCTGCTCTATTACATCAGATGCAATCGTGGTAACCAGGCCCATTTCTTTCGCATCAGATGCCGAAAAAGTTTCGCCCGTTAAGAAAATACGAGCTGCTCGTTGATAACCAACTAGGGCTGGAAATAGATAACTCGAGCCAGCTTCTGGAACTAACCCTAAAGATGTAAATGGCATCGAGAAGTTTGCTGTTGGTGATGCCAATACAACATCACAATGAAGCAACATTGTGGTTCCAACGCCGACAGCATTTCCTTTAACAGCTGCAAGGAGCGGTTTAGGAAAATTGAGAAGGGAACCAAGAAACTTTGCTACTTCAGTGTCATCACTGGTTGGTGGATTTTCCATGAAATCTTTTATGTCATTACCGGCAGTGAAGTGATCACCCTCGCTGGTAATTATTACTGCGCGAATTCCAAAATCACCGGCGGCTTCGTTTAGACCGTTGGCAAGGGCCCCGTACATATCGCGCGTCAACGCATTCATTTTCGCTGGACGGTTGAGGCTGAGTGTTAGCACTCCATCGGCGCTTTTTGTCGAAATCACATCAATCATGAGCCTAAGCATAGGGTTACTTCCGAGTATTTCGGAGTAGCCTGACCATGACGGAGAGGTCACAGCCATGGTCAGAGATATAACAATAAGTTCTCGTGAATTATCCCCCTTTGAACGTTTAGTTTTAGAACTACTTTGCGAAGGCAAGACAAATGGGGCTATCGCAATTGAAACCGGTCACACTGAAAAAGTTATTGAAAATACAGTTAGTCGAAGTGCCCATGTTTTTGGAATCAAGGCAGACGTAAACACTAATCTGCGAGTTTTATTAGCCTTGGCTTATCGCACGCATTACGGCGATCAAGCTTTTGAAAAGTTAGGTGTGGCCTGTTCACATTTAGAGGTTGGCCCCGATGGACGTCAAATCTGCAGTTTGCACAAAGACTAAAAAGAATTTATTCGAAATTCTGAAACGAGTGATGCCACTCAGCAAAGCTTTCTGAGTGCTACCACAATAAGATTTATCTAGTTCTCTCGTTTACTCAAGATGTAATTACCTCGTACTCGAAATCGAGTGCCTAAGAGGGAGAGAATTAAAGATGAAACGTAAAACTTTCGACAAGATCGTTACATTTGTAGGTTTTGGTTTATCGGCGCTATTACTGGTTGCGGCAGGATTGCTTAACTGGGGTGCAACATTTGCAACTGGTGCTGTCGGGGATCAATTAGCTGCCCAGAAAATCTCAATCCCCGGAACTACCGGAGATCCAGATGCATCTAAAGATGTGGTTGATTTCTTTGCTGCTAATGCGGACAAAATCATGACTACTGGCAAGCAAGCACAGATGTATGCCGATCACTACATTCAATTCCATTTGAATGCCATGCCAACTTATGCAGAAGCATCCAACGCTAATCGCGTAGCTAGTGGTCGTGCGGCCGCTGACCCAACTAATTTGGACTTAAAAGCTGATGCAGATAAGAAAGCAGCGATTGTTGAAACTGTCTTCAAGGGGCAATCACTTCGCGGAATGTTGCTCAACGCTTATGCATTCTGGGAGCTTGGTCAAATCGCTTCTATCTCAGCACTTGCTGCATTAATTGGAGCGTTTCTGATGTTGTTGTTATCAATTGCAGGGTTAATTCATATTCGTCGCACCTCCGAGGATGCGACGATTTAACCCTCAACTCTCCGTGAGGGAAACAAATCGCCCCCTAGACCGTAAGGTTTAGGGGGCGATTCTTTTAAAATAATTTATTAGCGCTCAATCTTTCCGCTAATGAAATCTTCGGTCTTAACATGAGCTTGCTCATCGGTGTATTGAACCGGTGGTGTCTTCATGAAGTAGCTAGATGGTGATAATAGAGCGCCACCAATCTTGCGATCAAGACCGATCTTTGCGCAACGAAGCGCATCAATGATTACACCAGCTGAGTTTGGAGAATCCCAAACTTCTAGTTTGTACTCAAGATTTAGTGGAACATCTCCGAACGCGCGTCCTTCGAGGCGGACGTAAGCCCACTTACGGTCATCAAGCCATGGA
>CAZFZK010000111.1:0-4184 GCA_964523605.1 uncultured Candidatus Planktophila sp.
TTCCTTCAACGGTCTCATCGATTGCAGCATCACCAAAAACAATATTGGCACCTTTGCCACCTAATTCAAGCGTTAATGATTTACTAGTTGGTGCCACTGCACGAGCAATTAATTTTCCAACTTCAGTAGAACCGGTAAATGCGATTTTGTCGATTCCAGGATGAGTAACGATTGCCGAACCTGTGCTGCCATCACCAGTAACAATGTTTACTACGCCATCTGGTAGTCCAGCTTGCTGACAAACCTGCGCAAATAGCAGCGCAGTTAATGAAGTTGTTTCGGCTGGCTTTAAGACTACCGTGTTTCCAGTTGCCAGTGCTGGTGCAACTTTCCAAGCCAACATAAGCAGCGGGAAGTTCCAAGGAATAATCTGACCAACTACGCCATGTGGAGCAGTAGTTGTCTCAATGCCTGCGTACTCAAGTTTGTCGGCCCAACCGGCATGATAAAAGAAGTGTGCCGCAGACAATGGAACATCTACATCGCGTGACTCGCGGATTGGTTTACCGTTATCTAGCGTTTCTAGAACTGCGAATTCACGTGCTCTCTCTTGCATAATGCGCGCAATACGGAATAAGTATTTTCCACGTTCACGGCCAGATAATTTAGACCAGCTCTTATCGAAGGCGTTTCGTGCGGCTTTCACAGCAGCATCTACATCGGCTGTTGTTCCCAAGGAGATACGGCTCAAAACCTCTTCGGTGGCCGGGTTAATTGAGTTGAAATGTGATGATCCATTAACCCACTTACCGTTAATAAAATGGCCATATTCAGGATCGATTTTGACTACTGAACGGGATTCAGGAGCTGCTGCGTATTCGAAGTTCATTTGATTAGCCTCGTTAGTCGATCGTTACGTAGTTAGGGCTAGCGTAATAGCCTTCGGACATTTTCATTCGTTGCATAAGCAGATCATTTAGCAAGGCGCTAGCACCAATGCGAAATAAAGATGGATTTAGCCATTCTGGCCCGGCTGTTTCATTTACTAGAACTAGTTGCTTGATGGCATCTTTAGTTGTGCGAATACCGCCAGCTGGCTTGACCCCAATTCGTACCTTTGTTAGATCATAAAAATCACGAACTGCTTCGAGCATTACTAGTACCACCGGCGCCGTTGCAGCAGGTGCCACTTTGCCAGTTGAAGTTTTAATGAAATCAGCGCCAGCCAGCATTGCTAAGTAAGAAGCTTTGCGAACATTGTCTAATGTGACTAGTTCGCCAGTTTCTAGAATTACTTTTAGATGAGCACGATCACCGCAAACTTCTCGGATGGCCACAATCTCTTCGAATACTTCAATTAAGCGACCACTTAAAAATGCGCCACGGTCGATCACCATATCTATTTCAGCAGCCCCGGCCACGATGGCATCTTCAGTGTCTTGTAACTTAACTGCCATTGATGCGCGTCCTGAAGGAAACGCGGTTGAAACGGCAGCTACTGGTAACTCATTTGCGCCAATTGAATCTAAATGTTGGCGAGCGATGCTAACCATGTCGTTATAAACACAAACAGCGCCAACATGAGGTACTGCTAAATCAGTTGGGTCGGGACGAAAAGCTTTAGAGCAAAGTGCCTGAACTTTGCCTGGGGTATCAGCACCTTCGAGAGTTGTTAAATCAACCATTGAGATTGCGGTATCAATTGCCCAAGCTTTACTGGTGGTCTTGATGCTGCGAGTAGCCAGCATGGCGGCGCGCGCTTCAGCCCCAACTTGATCGACACCAGGTAATTGCTTTAGATAGTTGCGAAGCGAAGTATCAGTGCCATCGACGAGGCCATAGAAGCTCATGGGGCTACGCCTTTCGCTCTTAATTAATTGTTAGTAACGCCTGCAAGGGTGATCTTAGTTCATCAAGGACCTTTTGGGCACTTGCTGAATCTGGGGCGATTACTTCGACGTAACACTTCATCTTTGCCTCTGTGCCACTTGGACGAATAATTATCCGAATTCCACCAGCTAGCCAAATTCGCAAGCCATCAGTTGGTGGCAATTCATTATTTGGTTTTTCTAGATCATCAATACTTTCAACTGCGCGGCCAGCAATCATTTGAGGTGGTTTAGTCCGCAGTCCACTCATTAACTTAGTTACATCGCTAAGTTGATTAACTCGGATAGAAATTTGTTCAGTTCCGTGGAAACCATGACGGTCCCAAACTTCATTTAACAAATCAAGAATTGTTTTATTCTGGCTCTTCAAATCTACCGCTATTTGAGCCAGCATCAGGGCTGCCGACAGACCATCTTTATCGTTGACAGTTTGGGCATCTACGCAGTAACCGAGTGCTTCTTCGTAACCAAAAGTTAAATTAGGAATCTTAGCTAGATACTTAAATCCAGTAAGGGTCTCAGTGAAATTTAAATTGTAATGCTTGGCAATCTTGCTCAAGATAGAAGAGGAAACAATCGAATTTGCCAATATTCCTGACTTAGTACTACGAGCAATTGACTCACCTAAGACAACACCCAGTTCATCGCCTCTTAACATGCGCCAACCAGTTTTTGGATCATTAATTGCTGCTGCACATCGATCTGCATCAGGGTCGTTAGCAATAACTAAATCTGCCGCAAAAGTTTTTGCAGTCTCAAGCGCTAAATCGATGGCGCCTGGTTCTTCCGGATTTGGAAATGCCACGGTTGGAAAATCAGGATCTGGATCGGCTTGTGCGTCAACTAAAATTAGCGATGCGAAACCTGCTTTATGAAAAACTCTTTGTAGTGTTTCGGTTCCTACGCCATGCATTGCGGTATAAACAATTTTCAGGTCAGATGGCCTTGGTCCTAAGAGTGCAGTGCGCGTGGTGTATTTGTGAACTATTTCCTCACTCAAAACTTCCCAGTTAGTACCGCGCGGCTGAGATTTAAGCGAAGTTACTTGATCGATCTGGTTTGAAATTGATTTGTCGGTAGGTGTAATAATCTGGCTGCCACGATACTCAATGCCATCAACTGTGCCACCAAGATAAACTTTGTAACCGTTATCCTGTGGTGGATTGTGGCTAGCGGTCACCATTACGCCAACATCTACGCCTAATTCATTTACTGCAAACGCTAAAACTGGCGTTGGCAATGGGCGGGGCAATACATATACCTGCATGCCTGCGCCACTAAAAATCTCGGCACTAGTTTGGGTGAAATCTTCAGAACCATGACGGGCATCGCGACCGATAACTACGCTGGTTAGCCCTCGTTCCTTCATGTAAGAAACCAGACCAGCTGCGGTGCGCCCAACAACTGCGTTATTCATACATGAAGGGCCTGGACCAATTGGGCCACGTAATCCAGCAGTTCCAAATTGTAAGAAACCATTGAAATATTTACGAAGTTCTACTTCGTTGCCAGCATCTAGTAACGACTGTAATTGTGCAGCTGTTTTTGGATCTGGATCATCGGCAATCCAGGCAGAGACTTCAGCAGCTAATTTCTGGTCCATATGCCTAGACTAACTTGGGGATAACGTTTTTCAGTAACTTGCCCATGCGATCTGCGGCTGCCTTACCTGCTGCAATTACTTCTTCGTGATTTAGTTTTTCACCAGTAACTCCCGCTGCTGCATTAGTAACAAGTGAGATACCAAGAACCTCGGCACCTAGAGCATGAGCAGCAATTGCCTCGGGAACCGTAGACATGCCGACTAAATCAGCACCCATGGTGCGCATCATCAGAATCTCAGCAGGAGTTTCATAAGTTGGGCCACGCCAGTGCACGTATACGCCTTCAGCTAATGAGTCATCTTCGCCTTTAACGATAGCGCGAATTCGCTTGCTGTATAAATCAGTCAAATCTACAAAATTCGCACCCTCAAGTGGTGAAGCTGCAGTTAGTGAAATGTGGTCACGAATTAGAACAGGTTGGCCAACTTTGTAATTGGTATTAATGCCGCCACAGGCATTAGTTAGAACCACAACTTTGCATCCTGCTTTGACGGCTGTGCGAACACCATGAACAACTGGTTCCATTCCTTTGCCTTCATAAAGGTGAGTGCGACCAAGGAAAACTAGAACTCGAACGGTTTTTCCATTTTCAACAATTTCGTATGAGCGAACTTTTCCAGAGTGGCCTTCGACTGCCGGAGGTAAAAATCCTGGTAGTTCGTGGGCGTCACATTCAAACTTTGGTGTGCCCAAGGCATCTGTCGCGCTAACCCAACCTGAGCCCATTACTAAAGCAACATCATGGGCAGGT
>CAZFZK010000112.1:0-4152 GCA_964523605.1 uncultured Candidatus Planktophila sp.
AGTTATTGGCGGTTCTGGCAATGGCGAACAAATGGCTGCCAATAAAGTTAAAGGCGTTCGCGCAGCTTTAGTTTGGAGTTTAGAAACTGCCAAACTCGCACGCGAACATAACAATGCAAATGTCATTTCAGTCGGTGGTCGATTGCATTCAATTGAAGATTGCCAATCATTTATCGATGCATTCTTAGCCACACCGTTTAGTGGCGATGAACGACATATTCGTCGTATTAATCAGATGAGTAATTTCGAGACAAATGGCGAAATTAAGTAATTACTTTTTTATAAATCTAAAGTCAGCAACTGGGTGTTCTTTATTAATTCCTTGATCTTCAAAACGAGTTAGCGGTCGCCAATCTGGGCGCTGGACTTCTCCCCCAGTAAAGAAGGTTTGCTTGGTAAATTCTTCGGCAATCCATTCTGCATAGGGTTGCCAATCAGTTGCGATATGAAAGAAAGCGCCAGGTTTTAATTTGGCGGCAACCGCTGCAATAAATTCTTGATTAACAATTCGACGTTTGAAGTGTCGTGCTTTGGGCCATGGATCAGGAAAGAATAAATGAACTCCGTCTAAGGATGAATCAACAATCATCTGCTCAAAAACTTCAAATGCATCGCCTTCAATCGTGCGAACATTCTTAAGTCCGCCGTCTTCGATCCGTGAAAGCAATTTGCCGATGCCAGGGCGATGTACTTCGACTGCTAGATAACCAGTAGTTGGATCTGCCGCAGCAATCTGGGCAGTGGCCTCGCCCATGCCAAAACCAATTTCCATGATGATTCGTTTTGAATCTGGAAACAGTTCTGTCAGGTCAATTTTCTTCTCAGAATTCTCAATACCGAATACGGGCCATAGGCGATCCCAAGCCTCTTGCTGGCCCTCGGTAATCCGACGCCCGCGTAACTTGTATGACCTGACCGCTCTGCTTTCCACTAGAGCACTCTTTCATGCTTAGATTGCGAACCCCAATCGGGAGCCAAAGCACCCACTTTGGCTATTAATAAGGAGTCCTCGTGCCAGGAACGAATATCACCCAACTTGAAGCAGCTGAACGTTCAGCAATCTTGAAGGTCGCAAGTTATGCGATCGACCTAGACCTAACTACTGGTGCCGAGAATTTTCGGGTAAAGACCACAGTTAAGTTCGCCGGTTTAAAGCCTGGTGCGACAACTTTTATTGATTGCGTTGGATCAAAGGTTTACTCCGCCAAACTAAATGGCGTTGAGTTTGATCCGAAGTTCGATGGCGAGACCGTGTACTTGCCGGCAATTGCCGCTGACAATGTGCTTGAAATCGAACACGATGGTGTTTACTCAAATTCTGGCGAAGGTCTACACCGTTTCGTTGACCCAGCCGATAATGAGGTTTACCTATATACCCAGTTCGAAACTGGCGATGCTCGTCGTATGTATGCCTGTTTTGATCAACCTGATCAAAAGGCAACTTTCAAGATCAGCACAATTACCCCAAAGCATTGGGAAGTTATCTCCAACTACGGTGTTGAAGCAACTAAAGAGCTAGATGGAGATAGAAAGTTCCTGCAATTCGCTGAGTCCCAAGTTATTGCGACCTATGTAACTGCAATTGTGGCCGGTGCCTACCAGAGTGTGCACGATGAATATAAAGGCGAGAAAACAATTCCACTTGGTATCTATGCTCGTAAATCTTTCTTTAAGCATGTCGATGCTGAAAACATCTTCGAAGTTACTAAGCAAGGTTTCGCTTACTTCGAAAAGACTTTCGGCTTGGCATATCCTTTCGGTAAGTACGACCAAATCGCAGTTGCTGAATACAACTGGGGCGCTATGGAAAACGTTGGTTGCGTAACTTTCCACGAAGATGTTTTGATTTTCCGTAGCAAGGTCACCGAGCGCAACTACGTAAGCCGTGCTTCGACTATCCACCATGAGATGGCGCATATGTGGTTTGGCGATCTAGTCACCATGGCTTGGTGGGAAGATTTGTGGCTGAACGAATCATTCGCTGAATGGGCTTCGTATATGGCCGTTAGTGAATCAACCCAGTGGACTCATGCTTGGACTGAATTTAACTCAGGCCGCAAAAACTGGGCATACCGCCAAGATCAACTTTCATCTACTCACCCAATTGCAGTTGAGATGGAAGATCTCGATGCGGTTCGAACAAACTTTGACGGTATTTCATATGCCAAAGGTGCTTCGGTTCTGCAGCAGTTAGTTGCACACATTGGTCGTGATAATTTCATCGCAGCTCTTCGTAAGTACTTTGCTAAGCATGCTTATCAAAACACCACTCTTAGCGACCTAATTGTCCAGCTTGAAGCTGCCAGTGGCCGCGACTTAACTGAGTGGGTTCGCACCTGGTTGCGCACAGCAGGCGTTAACACGCTAAGCCCAGTGCTTGAAATCGAAGGCGATGTTTATAAGTCAGTCAAAGTTAAACAACTTGCTCCAACTATGCCAGTTGGGTCAACTGAACTTCGCCCCCACCGCTTAAAGGTTGGTCTTTACGATATCAATGGTGACAAGCTTTCACGACGCAAGAACGTTGAACTAGATGTCGCTGGCGCACTTACCGAAGTTACTGAACTAGCCGGTGAGAAAGTTGCCGACTTGGTTCTAATAAACGATGGCGACCAGACATATGCCAAGTTGCGCTTCGATGATCGCAGTATTGCAACCATGAAATCTCATCTTGGAAAACTAGATGATTCGCTATCACGCGGATTAATCTGGGCATCTCTTTGGGATTCAACTCGTGATGGCGAGCTAGCAGCAAGTGATTATGTGACTATTGCACTTAACGCACTTGTCGGCGAAACTGACATTGCTGCAGTGACTATGACTGTTATGCAGATTGATGGAGCTATTTGGTCGTATGCCTCAGATGCCAACCGCGAGAAATTGCGCGAACAAGCAGCTAACGCGTTTGAGAAGTTCTTAGATAACGCCGCACCCGGTAGCGATCATCAACTGCAGTATGCCAAGTCATTTGCTGACTTTGCTTACACTCCTGCGCAATATGAAAAAATCAAAGCGATTCTTAATGGTTCTATCAACGGTTTAACTGTTGATGCTGATCTGCGCTGGTTCGTTTTTATTTGTGGCGTAAAGCGGGGAATCTTTAGTGCAGCCGATATCGAAGTAGAGGCTGCAAAAGATAAGACAGCGCACGGTATGCAATATGCAGCCATGGCTCACGCTGCTCTTCCGAACGCGGAATCTAAAGCTGCCGCATTTAAATCAGTTACTACCGATAACTTGTCGAACACAATCCACGCCTATACCTGTCGTGGCTTTAACTTGGCAATTCATCGCGAACTATTGGTGCCATTTGTTGATAAGTATTTCGAATCAATTCTCGAAGTTTGGGAGACGAAGGGCTTTGAAATCGCTGAAGCCACTGCAACTCTATTGTTCCCAAGCTGGGTAATTAGCGAAGAGACTGTTAAGAAAGCTGAGCACTGGTTACAAGTAACCGGCAAAGATGCATCACATGCAATGCGCCGTACCGTTGCTGAAGGGCGAGATGCAATGACTCGCGCACTGAAAGCGCGTGCGGCCGATAAGTAATATCTATTCGATATGAGTTAAGACCGAGTCTTTTGACTCGGTCTTTGCTTTGCGCTCACCAGTTAGTGCATAAACAATTACTGTGATGAATAGAAAGATTGCAACTGGAGCTCCGACGAAATAAAGAGCAGTCTGTGCTGCGCTAAGTGATTCACCTGGCATGGTGCCATCTTCTGGCTTCATGTTGAATTTAGTGGCGGCTTGCAAAAGTTGAATCATCATGGGCGTAAGTGTAATTGACTTAAGCAGTTGCTGCTGACGCTCCAAATGGTTCTAGATATGGCAGCCAACGATTTTCAGTTCTACCTGTGCCCAGAATTCGCCAAGCAGCGCCTACCGGTTCACGCGGAAGTGATCTAAGTCGCCAACCTAATTCTTTAAGCGGTTTATCAGCCTTGGCGTGATTACAACGATGGCAAGCAGCAACTACGTTTTCCCAATTGTGTCCCCCGCCACGAGATCGAGGAATTACGTGATCAATTGAAGTTGCTGTGTTTCCGCAGTAAACACATCGACCACCATCGCGCGCGAAAATTGCACGGCGAGAAAGTGGGACTGAATGGCGATATGGAATACGAACAAATTTATTTAATCTAATAACCG
>CAZFZK010000113.1:0-3571 GCA_964523605.1 uncultured Candidatus Planktophila sp.
TATCGCATGGCCCCGATAGCCCAATGGCAGAGGCAGAGGACTTAAAATCCTCCCAGTGTGGGTTCGACCCCCACTCGGGGCACCAGCTTTACGCTCAAGTTTTGAGTCACGGTGCTTAGAGTTTGCCTAGCATTTTTCCTACAGACCAAAATTAAGTTGTCAGAAATATCCGCTGCCGTAGCATTGTTCCCACTAGGGCTGGGAATTCCAGCTCTTATTTAGCACTAGAGAGTGAGTACAAAAGTATGCGTAGTTCAAACCCTGTTCTTGGACGGGCGTTTAATAATCGTGGTTATGCCTCCATGGGAAACATGGGTAGCACAACCGCGGCTACCACACCGGAGAGTTTAGAAAACCTCTATAACGCACCTGCTGCTTCTTCCCTTCAAACAGGTCGTATGACCATCGAAGATGTTGTTGCACGCACTTCAATTTTATTTGGCATCTTGGTTGTAACTGGTGCTATTGCATGGACTGCAAACCTTGGCGGCGGCGCACTTATGGTGGGCTTCCTAGGTGGATTTGTTTTGGCAATGATTAACACGTTCAGCCAAAAAATTCGACCATCTTTAATCATGGCTTATGCCGCATTTCAAGGTTTGGCACTCGGAACGCTGAGCCATGTTTTCAATGATGTTTATCCTGGCATTGTTAGCCAAGCAGTAATCGGAACTCTCTGCGCATTTGCCGGAATGTTGTTCGCTTATAGCAACGGCAAAATTCGCGTAACACCAAAATTCACTCGCGTAATTTTAGGTGCTGCAATTGGTTATCTAGCACTTGGCTTGGTCAGCATGATCATGTCATTTACTGGAAACTCCGGTGGCCTATATGGCGTTACAGGTTTTGGTCCATTGCTCGCAGTTGCTGGTGTTGGTCTTGCAAGCTTCTTCCTAGTTCTTGATTTCGATCAAATTCAAAAGGGAATTGCAGCTGGCGCACCACAAGAAGAATCATGGCGTGCTGGGTTTGGTCTTATGGTTACGATCGTTTGGCTTTACCTAGAAGTATTGCGCTTGATTTCAATCTTGCGAGGCGATGAGTAATTAATTATCGTTAAGTGAAATGGTCGGCTCATGCGAGCCGGCCATTTTTCTTGTCTCGGGCAAGCGCGCTCCCAAGATTAGAACCAATGAGAAGATCACCGCTGTGGCAGCAAATGCCACACGGAATGAATACAGATCTGAAATAGCGCCAACCACAATGGGGCCAACGATCATTCCGGCATCCCCAGACATCTGGAAAATTCCAATAACTCGGCCACCTTTGCCTTTTATAACATCACCAACAACAGCGCCAGGAGCCGTCGAAAGATAGGCGCCACCAACTCCGAGAATTGCCATTGATACCAAGAACATCCAAACATGAATTGAAAAAGTTAAGCCAAGAATTCCGAGCATAAAAATTGAGCCGCCAAGCAGGATCACATATCTGCGACCCTTTAAGTCAGATGCTTTGCCTGATCTAAGCAAAAATAAACCTTGAACAAGTGCTCCGATAGCAAACCCAATACCTACAACTGCAGCTGTTGAATTCAAGCTTTCAGTAACAAAAAGCGGCAAAATCGAAGAGCGCATTCCGAAAAATGACCAACCAATAATGAATGAAAGCGCTAATGCAATTCGATAAGCCGGAATTTGAAACGCTTCCTTGAATGTAATCGGATCTTGGGTTTTTACTTTATCTCCGCTTTTTGCAGCTTCAGCTCGACCTAAATAGATATACCCAATAATGCCAGCGATAGCTAACATAAAAGCGTATGCAAAAAATGGCGCTCGTAAAGAAATAGTTGCCAGCGCTCCACCGATAGCAGGTCCAGAAATTCCACCAATTAAAAATGAACCCTGGAATGCCGAAAGTGCCCGTGCGCGGTGAGCGTCATCAGTGGCACGGAAAATTAATGAACTCGAAGCAACTGAAAACATTGAGGAACCCAGCCCGCCGGCAGCACGGAATGTTAAAAGTTGCGGATAGTTCTGCGCTAAACCAGCAAGGACGGTAAAGAAAGAAACCATTAATACGCCAAAGCTATAAACATTTCGCTCGCCAAAGCGATCAACTAAACGACCCGAGATCATGCCCGATGAAAAACGGGCAAATGCAAATGCCGATACAACTAAACCAACAGCTGTGTTGTTTACGCCAAAAGATCTTACGAAAACTGGAATCGCCGGAAAGATGATCCCAAAGCCTAAAGCCACAAAGAATGAGGCAATAATGACAACTTGCACCTCACGAGAGAACCCAGAAACTGCAGACTTAAAGCTTTTAACCAATAGCGTCGCCAGCCGCTTCTTCTTTAGCTTCCTTGAATTGCATTGTTGTTCGTAGTGGAACTTCGCGTAACCTCAACGCGCAGAAGATGCCAATAGCAATTATCGGCGCTGCTACCAGGAACACAACATGGAAACTGTTTACAAAAGATTGCAGAACAGTCTGTTGAATTAGCGGAGGTAAGTCAGCCAAGATCGCGGTGTTATTTGTTACACCTTCTAATTTAGATGCATCAAAGCCGGCAACTGCTGATGGGTTACTTGCACCGAGTGCAGCAAAATCTTGAACTAAGTAATGTCCCAGCCGGTTAGTAAGAATGGTGCCGAAAATTGCTGCGCCAAATACGCTACCAAGTGATCTGAAGAAAGTATTTGAAGTTGTGGCAACACCAAGTTCCTTGAAATCAATTGAATTCTGTAACGCAATAACCATAGTTTGCATCGTTAGACCTAAGCCCATACCCACCATCGCAGCAAAAATTGCTACTTGCCAATATGGAGTATCGACATCAAGTGTGGTCATTAAAGCTAAGCCAGAAGTCATAATTATGGTGCCGGCAATTGGGAACTTCTTATATTTACCAGTGCGCGAGATAGCTTTTCCGCTAAAGATTGAAGTTGTAACGATTCCAAGCATCAACGGAATTAACTTCAAGCCTGCTGATGAAGGACTTTCACCTTGAACAACTTGCAAATAAAGTGGCAACATAATTAGCGCACCAAACATGCCGGCACCAATGATGAAACCTAAAACCGAAGTTATGTTAAAGGTGTGATTCTTAAAAAGATTAAGCGGCAGAATTGGTTCGACGGCTTTAGATTCCCAGCGTAGAAATAGCAAGGTCAGAATAAATCCGGAAGTTAGCGAGATTACGGTTCTTGGATCGGACCAGCCATCTTGTGGGCCAAAAATAGATACTCCAAGCAAAGTCGACGAGACTGCCAAAACCATTAAAGCTGAGCCCATGTAATCAATTTTGTGCTCGCGTCGAACTTTTGGAATATGCAGAACTGCTGAAGTAATAAGTAATGCTGCGATTCCGAATGGAAGATTGATGTAGAAAATCCAACGCCATCCAGTAATTCCTAGAATCTTATCTTGATCAGAGAAGAAGCCACCGAGAAGAGGACCAGCAACCGATGAGAGACCCCAGACCGCACCAAAATAACCTTGATAGCGACCACGTTCACGTGGGGGAACGATGTCACCAATGATGACGAATGTAAGTGCCATTAATCCGCCGCCACCAAGACCTTGCAAAGCACTTTGCTCTCGCTGTCTAAAGATGTGCGTAGCT
>CAZFZK010000113.1:3581-4141 GCA_964523605.1 uncultured Candidatus Planktophila sp.
TCATATTTGTTGACGCACCAGCTAAGAACGAACCAAGTAAGAAAGTAACAATCGCGAATTGAAAAACAATTCGGCGTCCGTACAAATCTGAGATTTTTCCATATAACGGGGTAGAAGCTGTTGAGGTTAATAGATAGGCAGTAACAACCCATGTGTAATGCTCTAACCCATTGAACTCTTCAACAATACTTTTTAGAGCTGCTGAAACAATTGTTTGATCCAGCGCTGCAAGCAACATTCCGGTCATTAGTCCCGAGAGAATTATCAATATCTCTTTGTGAGTGTGAACTTTTCCTTGTGGACTATCGGACATATTTGCCTCTCCAGCATAATTTCTTGCATTCAATCAAATGGATTCTTGGCTTCAAAGCCTTTAACGAGGTAAGTTTACTCCGTGAAATCAGTTATCGCAGAGAACTTAGTAAAGACTTATCGCAAAGGCGAAGTTAAAGCCCTTAATGATTTATCACTCGATGTTGAAGAGGGCACAGTATTAAGCGTTTTGGGCCCAAATGGTGCTGGCAAAACGACCACTGTGCGCATACTTGCCACACTTTTAT
>CAZFZK010000114.1:0-4115 GCA_964523605.1 uncultured Candidatus Planktophila sp.
GAACATCCCCCGCAACGGCTCCCGATCCATCCGCCTGAGCTGCGGGTAACGCCTCCAGCACCCCTGCTTCGAGCCGCGCAGCCTCAGGAGAAAACGTCAGCGGCGTGTCGGAAGCCGCGTCCTCGGATGGACCAATCCCCGAAGCCCGCTCGCCCTGATTGCTGGACCGCCCTGAGCCAGTTTTTCGGCACAATCCGCACTCTCCCATTTTTGCGAGAGCCTCGCTCAGCCGATCTTGCATTTCCCTAAACTCCCTCGCGGAGAGGGACTTCGCCCCTCCTTCGGCGAGCTGTTTCAGCATCTGCTGCCTCAATAATCCAAAGCCCACTGAAGTTCTCTTTGGCGTCAAAGAGCGGCTTGCCGGTACTTAGGTTTGCTCCCCCGCGATTATCAATAACAGTCGCTGACTCAGGTGCCTGAAGGCCCCAAGCAAAGAACCAATGACCATTGTCGCGAAGGTAAGCATTAAATTTATCGATCTCAACCATTTCAGCAGGCGTACCCGAATTAGCAAGGTCATCAATTACTGAGATAAGAAATTTCATTTTAAAGTTCTAACTTACTTTCCATCCCAATTAGCAAGCTCTACGGCAAATGGATCAAGACCCATTGGGCCAATCTTTAGCGCATAGGTGTGGAACTTCTTCAATGAGAATTCAGAACCTAATCGTGCTTTTGCATCTTCACGTGCTTTCATCCAAACGCGCTCGCCTACTTTGTAGGAAATAGCTTGGCCGGGCCAACCTAAGTAGCGATCTGTTTCGCTACGTGAATGAACATCGTCAAGTAGCGCTTGTTCATTTAGAAGTTTGCGTGAAGATTCGGCGTTCCAAACATTGCCATCGAAATCGGTGTAGCCAAGATGCATTCCGATATCAACAACGATGCGAGCTGCACGCAAAGCTTGTGCTGATAAATAACCCATTTCGATACCTGGTTCATCAAATGCGCCAAGTTCATTCATGAAGCGCTCGGCATAGAGCGCCCAGCCTTCGCCATAACCACTAATCCACGCTGCATTTATTTGAAAACGTGACAGGCGATCTTTTTCAATTGCAACGGTTGCGCATTGCAAGTGGTGGCCAGGAACTGCCTCGTGATACCAAGTTGAAACTAAGTGCCAGCTACTGACTTCGTCTTTGCCCAACATTGGAATCCAAGTTGTGCCCGGGCGAGATAAGTCTTCAGATGGTGGGTTGTAATAAGGCGCAGAAGCACTACCTTCAGGGGCTAAACGCGCTTCGCAGATTTTGATGCGATCATCAATTTCGAAGTATTCGCCATCCATGCGCACCATTGCGGCATCAGTGAAATCTTGTAGGTACTTAATAACATTTGCTTCGCCCTTGATTACATATTTAGGGTCATGGTCTAAGTGATCAGCAACTTCGCGAAGTGTTTTAGCGCCTGGCTTAATTTGTTCGGCAATCTCCCACATGCGTGCGTTGATTCCTTTGAGCTCTGCCATTCCCCATTCATATGTAGCGCGTAAATCTAACTTTGCACCAGTGAAGTAGCGTGCCCAGACTGCGTAACGATCTGCGCCAACTGCGTCATTGGGGGTTGCAATAGGAAGGTATTCGTTCTTAAGAAACGCTGCAGTTTCGGCTGCAGCTTTTTCGGCGAGCTTTGCGTTTGCATGCATCGTTGGATACTTGCCATCTGCATCAAAGTTTTTACACATCGCGCTAAAACCACCGTTGGCATAGCTTTCGAGTTGCTCAATAACTCCGCGCACCTGACGTTGCGCAGTTGTCTTACCGCTCTTAGCAACTTCCATGATTGCGCCAGTCCATGACTTATATGCGTCATCGACTGCAGCTAAACGCTTAGCAATATTGTCGAAATCTTGATCGGTTGTTTTTGGCATCAATTCAAAAATTGAGCGAACGTTAGACGGTGGTGAAGTCAGCACATTCCAGAGCACGAAGGATTCTTGGCTCTCGTATAGGGCAAGACCAGACTCAAGGCGCTCTTTCATAACGGTCTGAGCAATTCGATCAATTTCATCTATTGGCTTTAGCGCAACGAGCTTTGCCAGCGTTGCCTTCGTTAGATCTGCAGACTTCGCAGCGCCAGCAAGTGAGAAATCATCAAGTTTGTCTTGATTGAGTCCGTTGCCCAAGTAGGTGCAATCCATAGGGCTAAGGGCAGCAGCATCATCAATGTAAGTATGGCTGAGTTCGAAAATCGGAGATCTAAATGTCATAGGTGGATCCTGCCAAAGTGCCCCATTTTTGTCTATATCTGGTGCGACACTCTGGTTCTCGTAGTAACAAACTATTTATTCAACCAGTTGTGTGAAACTTTAACTTTATTCCAACAAAGCTACCAAGAAATACAAAAGCAAAGAAAACCCAACCAGATAAGGCAAATGCCTGAGTGCCAGATAGTAAAACGCCAATGGTGCAACCTAGTGAAGTCATTGAACCCCAACCTAGAAGCACGCCGCCTAAAAGCGCGGTAAAACTATTCGTTACTGTTAGTTTTGAAAACTTAAATCTGCCGCCAGCTAAAGCCGCGGCAAATGATGTTCCCACGATGCCGATAACTAACCAACCATTATTTGTGATTGTTTCAGAAAGTACTGCTACACAGCCAGCCATTTTGTCTAAGCCAAATAAAGTATCAGCGCCTATTTGATTGTCGTCCATAAATGTGCGAGCTGTCGTGCTGAGCTGGCGAGTAACGCCAAGAGGTTCAACGCGTAAATAGGCAAATGTGCCAACTAATCCTACGATCGCACCGGTTGAAATAGGGCTCCAGCGCTGGGTAATTAAGTTCTTAAGCGTTGAACCCAATGAAAGCGAAGTATTTGGAACACTTCTAATCGGTTCAGAATTTGTGCCCTTATTAATTGCATAGACTGCCACTAGAAGAAGTGCGCCAAGCGTGATCAAAAGAGCGCCGGAATATCCAAAATAGTGAGGTAACCAAATTGTTGGCGCATCTGAAATTGCATTTAAGTAGAGCCAATTCCAGGTAAGAAAAGCTAGAACGAAACCAATGAGTGAGCCGACCAGCGCCGGGATTGCTCGCAAGTAACCTTGACCTAGTCGATATAGATGTCCACTGATGCAGGCGCCAGATAAAGCCATTCCTATTCCAAATACGAAAGCAGATACGGCAAGTACCCAACTAACCGGCCCAATGTGCGCAACGGGTGGTAATCGATCAGTGCTGGTATCAGGTAAGAATTGTCCAAAAATTATGGTGTAGCCAATTGATCCAACTGCAATAGCTACTAGTACAGATAGAAAGGGGGTGGTGTTCTTATCTTCGATTCCATCTCTGAAAATACAGAAGAAACAGAAACGACCACGTTCTAGCAATAGTCCCAAGCTCATGCCTATGAGAAGAGAAATCGGCGCAGTTGAATTCTCAAGGTTTGAAGAGAGAATAAAAGCTGTAGCTAGAAGAGCAGCAATAACTAAGAACGAGATGCCGGTGCGAATTTTCTCTTTTTTAGTCCATAAAGAATCAGCAGCCCCAGGGTTACCGGGGCTGCTGCTCTTGAGGTTTTGTGTAGAAATTACAGTGCTCCCCAGATTGTGCCGGCAGGATTACTAATTGGTGCACCCACTGAATTACCATATTCAGTCCATGAACCGTCGTAATTCTTAACTCGACTAAATCCGAGAATCTCACTTAGTACGAACCAAGTAAGTGATGAACGCTCACCGATGCGGCAGTAGGTAATAATTTGGTCTGCTCCAGTTATGCCTTTATCTGCATACAGCTTCTTTAGTTCTGCCACAGTTTTAAATGTTCCATCAGAATTAACATTTAATCCCCATGGAACATTGATTGCTCCTGGGATATGACCAGCACGAACTGCTAGTTCTTGGAATCCAGCTGGAGCGAAGATCTTTCCGCTGTATTCATCTGCAGAGCGAATATCAACCAAAGTTGCCTTACGTTCTTTCTTCGCAACTGGCAAAACATCTCTAGTTAAGTTAGCACGAAGATTCTTATCGGCCGCATTTGCTACGAAGTTTCCCGCTTTGAATGTAGGTACGGCAGTTGTTAGTGCACGGCCATCCTTTTCCCACTTAACGCGGCCACCATCTAGAACTCGGACATCTTTTTGACCATAGATATTAAAGATCCAGGCG
>CAZFZK010000115.1:0-4054 GCA_964523605.1 uncultured Candidatus Planktophila sp.
ACCTGGACAAGGTGCTCAAACGCCAGGCATGTTGACGCCTTGGCTCGAAAATAAGGATTGCGCCGAATCAATTTCTCGATGGTCTGAAGTGATTGATAAAGACTTAGTTACACTTGGAACTACCGCAGACGCTGATGAAATTAGAGATACTGCTAATGCGCAACCTTTAATTGTTGCTACTGGCTTAATTGCAGCAAACTTACTTGGTGTTTCAGCACCGATAGTCTCTGGCCACTCAGTTGGAGAAATTACCGCCGCAGCGGTTGCAAAAGTAATTAGTGAATTCGATGCGATGCGTTTTGTGAATGACCGCGCAAATGCAATGGCCAAAGCTGCTAGTCTGGAAAAGACCGGAATGTCGGCTGTGCTTGGCGGGGACCGCGAAGAAGTACTTGATGCCATTTTAAAACTAGGTTTAGTTGCTGCAAATGACAATGGTGCTGGCCAAATTGTGGCAGCTGGCTTGATTAGCGAACTATCGCTTTTTGCCGATAATCCACCAGCCGGAGCTCGAATTCGCCCACTCGCTGTAGCTGGTGCATTCCACACTAGATATATGCAATCGGCTCAAGAAGTACTGGCAAAGAGCGCTGCGACAATTTCGCCTTCTGACCCAGCAGGTTCAATAATTTCAAACCGCGATGGCTTTGCAGTGGTCGATGGCGAAGAAGTTCTGGAACGAATAATCAGCCAAGTTGCGAGCCCTGTGCGTTGGGATCTCTGCATGAAAAGCCTGCAAGAGTTAGGTGTTACCGGTGTAATTGAATTAGCACCTGCAGGAACACTGGTTGGATTACTAAAACGCGCAGCACCTGAAATCGAAACTTTTGCTTTTAAATCTCCTGCCGACTTGGCAGCAGCGAGTGAGTTTGCGGAGAAACATAAATGAGCATCAAAGTAAAAACTGGTAGCAATTCGCGCATACTTTCAGTTGGTACTTATCGCCCAAAGCGCCAAGTTCCTAACTCAGAGATCGTCGACCGGATTGAATCAAGTGATGAATGGATTCAACAGCGCACAGGTATTGAAACTCGCCGCTTTGCTGGTGCCGATGAAAGCGTTGTCAGCATGGCTCAATCTGCCTGCGAAATGGCACTTAAGCGAGCCAATTTAACGATCGCTGATATTGACACTGTAATTTTTGCGACCATTTCGTATGAGTTTCAAGCACCAAGTGCGGCTACCGCATTAATTCAACAGTTGGGAAATCCGAAAGCTGCGGCCTTCGATATTAGCGCTGCTTGTGCAGGCTTTTGTTACGGCGTTGCAATGGCAAAAGATTTAATCGCTGGTGGAACATCTAAAAATATTTTAGTTGTTGGCTCTGAAAAATTAACTGACTTCACTGACCCAGATGATCGCGCAACAGCGTTTATTTTTGCCGACGGTGCTGGCGCTGTTGTAATTGGCCCAGCCGATGAGCCAGGAATTGGTCCTGCTATTTGGGGTTCTGATGCTGATTCACGTGATGCGATTTTGCTAAATCCAGCCTGGACTGATTTCAAAAATTCGCCAACAAAAGGAGTTTCAGATTTAGGTTGGCCAAATATTAATCAGCAAGGGCAAACTGTTTTCCGTTGGGCAGTTTATTCAATGAGTAAAGTTGGCCTGCAAGCACTTGAAGCTGCTGGCGTTACTGGTGATCAACTAGCAGCATTTATTCCGCATCAAGCAAATTTTCGTATTATCGAAACTATGGCTAAAGAAATGAAGTTGCCAGCATCTGTGGTGATAGCCGACGACATCAAAACAAATGGCAATACTTCATCTGCATCCATTCCGCTTGCAATGGATGCGTTGCTTGAATCACATCCAGAGTTAAGTGGTGGTCTTGCATTGATAATTGGATATGGCGCAGGCCTCGTTTATGCGGGACAAGTGGTGCAATTGCCATAATTTTTACCGCAAAGTGCGCGCATACTCGTAAGTAAGAGCTCTTATGTAAGACAATTACGCCTTACAGATCAAAACCCGTTTATCGAAAGTGAAGGACAAAAGAAATGGCACTAACCCAAGCAGATGTATTAGCTGGTCTTAAAGAGATCGTTGAAGAAGTTGCCGGTATTCCAGCTGCATCTATCGAGCTAGATAAGAATTTCTCAGATGATCTAGAAGTAGATTCACTAAGCATGGTTGAAGTTGTTGTTGCTTCTGAAGAGCGCTTCGGTGTAAAGATTCCTGATGATCAGGTAACAGAACTTAAAACTGTAGGCGATGCAGTTGATTTCATCGTTAAGGCTTCTGCTTAATTAGTCGCGGAACATAGCTAAAGATGTCAGCCCAACGACGCGTAGTCGTAACTGGACTTGGCGCAACAACTCCAATCGGAGGCGATGCGCCAAGTACTTGGGCTGCCTTGCTGGCAGGTAAGAGCGGTGCTCGAACTCTTACTGAAGAATGGGCAAACACAATTCCAGTTAATTTCGCAGCCCGTGTGGCCGTTGACCCAAGTGAAGTTATGGAACGAGTTGAACTTCGTAAATTAGATCGTTCTGAAGCATTTGCCGTGATCGCTTCGCGCGAGGCTTGGAAAGATGCCGGCTCGCCAGAAGTTGATAATGAACGTTTAGGTGTTGTTATCGCGTCCGGCATTGGTGGTGTTACAACTCTGCTTGATCAATACGATGTTTTGAAAGAAAAAGGCGCGCGCTCAGTTAGCCCTTACACGGTGCCGATGTTGATGCCTAACGGCCCAGCTGCACATGTTGGTCTGGAATTTAAAGCTCGCGCAGGTGTTCACACCCCAGTTAGTGCTTGTGCGTCAGGGGCCGAAGCCATTGGTTATGCCTTTGAAATGATTCGCAATAACCGAGCTGATGTAATTATCAGTGGTGGCGTTGAAGCGGCAATTCACGCGCTGCCAATGGCTGGTTTTGCAGCTATGAAAGCTCTCTCAACTCGCAGCGATGCACCTGAACGCGCATCACGTCCATATGATCTAAATCGCGATGGCTTTGTTTTAGGTGAAGGTGGCGGAGTTCTAATCCTTGAAGAGTACGAACATGCAAAAGCACGAGGCGCCAAGATTTATTGTGAAATTGCCGGACAAGGCTTAACTTCTGATGGATTCCATATTGCAGCACCAGATCCTGATGGCATTGGCGTACAGCGCGCTATCAAAATTGCTCTCGCTGATGCGGGTATTTCTACCAAAGATGTTGTTCACTTAAACGCGCACGCAACTTCAACTCCTGCCGGCGATGTTGCTGAAGCCAATGCTCTTCGCTTAGCACTTGGAACCGATGCCGATCACGTGGCAGTTTCAGCAACTAAATCTATGACTGGTCACTTATTAGGCGGGGCTGGCGCAATTGAATCGGTATTCCTAGTTAAAGCTATTCAAGATCGAATGGCGCCACCAACAATTAATATTGAAAATCTAGATCCAGCCGTAACTGTTGATGTCGTTCGCGACAAACCACGCACTCTTCCTGCTGGCGATATCGCTGCACTTAATGATTCATTTGGTTTTGGTGGACATAACGTCGTATTAGTCTTTAAGTCAGTTAACTAACATGACGATCGACCAGCGCGATCCTGAAGTTCGTATCGCAAAGCTAATAGATAACGGAAAATTTGAACTTCTTATTCCCCGCACTGATTGCGGAATGGTTGCTGCAACCGGAGAAATAAAGGGCAATCGAGTTGTAGTTTTTGCATCCGATGCCACTTTGCAAGGTGGTGCACTCGGTGCCGATGGTGCACATGTAATTGTCGAAGCATATAAATCTGCCATGGGAAGCCAGTTGCCAATCATCGGTATTTGGCACAGTGGCGGCGCACGTTTGCGCGATGGCGTTTCATCACTAAGTGCGTTCGGTGAAGTTTTTCAATCAATGATCACTGCAAGTGGTCGAATTCCACAGTTATCACTAGTTCTCGGCCCAACAGCCGGTGGTGGAGCGTACGGCCCAGCACTTACAGATGTGGTGGTTTTAGCTCCGAATGGGCGAATCTTTGTAACTGGCCCCGATGTAGTTAAGAGTGTTACCGGCGAAAAGATTGATATTGCAACACTTGGTGGCCCTGATGCGCATCGCAAGAACAGTGGAGT
>CAZFZK010000116.1:0-4050 GCA_964523605.1 uncultured Candidatus Planktophila sp.
TCGCTGGGTAATTGCTTGTAGCGAACAAGCACATTCTTCTATTGCTTCAGCTGCGCAAGTTATGGATGTTGATGTTTTAAAGATCGCAGTTGAAGAAAACGGTAAATTGCAGGGCGACACAGTTGCTAAAGAAATAGATGCACTGCATCGCCAAAGTGGTCGTCGGGTATTTGCTGTAGTTGCGACAGCTGGTACCACAAATCTTGGAATTATTGATGACTTATCCGGAATCGCAGCTGCTGCAAAAGCTCGCGATATTTGGTTTCATGTCGACGGCGCTTATGGTTTAGCAGCATTATGTGCTCCTTCGGTTCGCGCAAAATTCAATGGCATCGAAAACGCCGATTCGATAATTGTCGATCCGCATAAGTGGTTGTTTGCACCTTACGACGCCTGTGCTCTGATTTATCGAACACCAGAATTAGCGCGCGAAGTTCACACTCAACATGCTTCATACCTTGACACTTTGCATGATGGAAATTGGAATCCCTCAGATTATGCAATTCAATTAACGCGTCGTACTCGCGGTCTGCCGTTTTGGTTTTCACTCGCTGCATACGGAACTGATGCATATTCCGAAGCAATGGAACAATCACTGGAAGTTGCAAAATATGCGGCTAAAAAAGTTAGCGAACATCCAAATTTGAATTTACTTTGCGATCCAGAACTTTCGATTGTTGCATTTACTCGCACTGGTTGGGAAGCAGCTGATTATCAAAAGTGGAGCGATGAGTTGTTAACTGATCAAGTTGGATTCATTCCGCCGTCATCTCATAATGGTCAGCCGATTTTGCGATTTGCCATAGTCAACCCGTGGACAAAATTCAGCGATATTGATCTGATTTTGCAGCGGTTATAAATCACTTGAAGTTCCCACACTTTTACACTCGGGTTAAGTAAGATTTCCCTCATGTCCGCTCAAGAACAGCTCTCGGTCTCAGTAAATCTGACCGACCTCGAAATGGCGATCCTGGAATTTGAACGAAATTGGTGGCGATATGCCGGTGCCAAGGAGTCCTCAATTAAGGAACTCTTCGATATGGATGCACCTAAGTACTATCGACTACTCAATGATTTGATCGACCGCGAAGATGCTCTAGCTGCCTCACCAATGCTAGTTAAGCGCTTGCGCCGCCTGCGTGAAGCCCGAACACAGGCTCGTTCGGCTCGCTAAACCCGCTTCAAAGCCCGCTAAAGCACCTTAAAACACGCTTAATCAGCTAGCCCAAGCCCCTTTTCAGCTTGGCTTCGTTTTGCGCGGGCGAAATATTCTGCGTAGATTTGGCGTTAGCACTCGAAGGGTGTGAGTGATAAAACGCCCTAGTTTTAAAAGTTCGTACCAGAGGTAAACCAAAGATTGACTAGCAAGAAGGAGCAAGACCATGGCCAAGCAGATTGCCTTTAACGAAGAAGCCCGTCGCGGGCTAGAGCGCGGAATGAACGTGCTCGCCGATGCCGTAAAAGTAACGCTCGGACCTCGCGGACGTAACGTCGTCCTCGAGAAGAAGTGGGGCGCCCCAACAATTACCAACGATGGTGTTTCCATCGCCAAAGAGATCGAACTAGATGATCCTTGGGAAAAGATTGGCGCCGAATTAGTTAAGGAAGTTGCCAAGAAGACTGACGATGTTGCCGGTGACGGAACAACAACTGCGACCGTGCTTGCTCAAGCACTTGTTCGCGAAGGTTTACGTAACGTGGCAGCTGGATCAAATCCAATGGCACTAAAGCGCGGAATTGAAAAAGCAGTAGATGCCATCGTTGCCGAACTTCTTTCAATGGCAAAAAGCGTTGATTCAAAAGAGCAGATCGCAGCTACTGCATCAATTTCAGCAGCTGATTCAACTATCGGTGAAATGATCGCCGAAGCAATGGATAAGGTCGGCAAAGAAGGCGTTATTACTGTTGAAGAATCAAATACTTTCGGTCTTGAACTAGAACTAACCGAAGGTATGCGTTTTGATAAGGGTTACATTTCACCATACTTCGTAACTGATCAAGATCGCATGGAAGTTGTTCTAGAAGATGCCTACGTTCTTCTAGTTAACTCAAAGATTTCAAACATCAAAGACTTGCTACCAATTCTAGAAAAGGTAATGCAGTCAGGTAAGCCACTTGCCATCATCGCTGAAGACGTTGAAGGCGAAGCACTTGCGACACTTGTTGTAAATAAGATTCGCGGAATTTTCCGTGCTGCTGCAGTAAAGGCACCAGGTTTTGGTGATCGTCGTAAGGCGATGTTGCAAGACATTGCAATCCTTACTGGTGCAACTGTTATCTCCGAAGAAGTTGGCCTAAAGCTTGATCAAGCAGGCCTAGAACTTCTTGGAAAAGCTCGCAAAGTAGTTATCAGCAAGGAAGAAACCACCATCGTTGAAGGTGGTGGAGATGCTGATCAAATTAAGGGTCGCGTAAATCAAATTCGCGCCGAGATTGAAAAGAGCGATTCTGATTACGATCGCGAAAAACTACAAGAGCGTCTAGCTAAGTTAGCTGGTGGCGTTGCTGTCATTAAGGCAGGCGCAGCTACTGAAGTTGAACTTAAAGAGCGCAAGCACCGCATCGAAGATGCAGTTCGTAACGCAAAAGCTGCAGTTGAAGAAGGCATCGTTGCTGGTGGCGGCGTTGCTCTACTTCAAGCAGGTCATGCCGTCTTTGCAAAGCTAAAGCTTGAAGGCGACGAAGCAACTGGTGCCAAGATTGTTGAACTATCAATTGAAGCGCCACTAAAGCAGATCGCAGTTAATGCCGGTCTTGAAGGTGGCGTAATCGTTGAGAAAGTTCGTCACTTAACTGCCGGTCATGGCTTAAATGCTGCAACTGGTGAATATGTAGACATGATCAAAGCTGGCATCATCGATCCAGCTAAGGTAACTCGTTCTGCACTTCAGAATGCCGCATCAATTGCTGCACTCTTCATTACAACCGAAGCAGTAATTACAGACAAGCCAGAGAAGAATCCAGCGCCGGTACAGCAAGGCGGCGGAGACATGGACTTCTAAAGCTTATTAATTACGCCCGAATACCCTTTAAACAGGCAAGCGCCGCTCTCGATTACCTCGAGAGCGGCGTTCTGCTTTACTCTTAACCCATGAGTAAATGGGATGCCCGCGATTTAGCGCACGCTGCTGCAATTGAAGATGCTGGCGATGCCAAATTAGTTGGCGATTTTGTAACTGTTGATTTCGATGATGAAGATCGCATTGCAACTTATTTATTCGAAGCAAATTTATCTGGCTATCGTGGATGGCGTTGGGCAGTTACTGTTTCTAAAGTTGATGGCGATTCAATTGCCACACTTTGCGATGTTGTTGTATTACCTGGCCCCGATGCGCTAGTTCCACCAAAATGGATTCCATACCGTGATCGATTGCAGCCAGGCGATGTTGGCGTTGGTGACATAGTTCCTTCTTCACTTGATGACACTCGCTTAACAACAGGTGAGGCAGCACTTCCAGGTGATGAAGAATTAGATCCAGGTTTAGCATTTGAATTAGGTTTAGGTCGCACTCGCGTTTTATCAATTGAAGGTCGCGATCAAGCAGCAAAGCGTTGGTTTGAAGGTGAGCGTGGTCCAAATTCACCAATGGCTCAGATGGCGCCCAAGCCCTGTAATTCATGTGGTTTCTTTATTCCAATTGCTGGCTCATTGCGAAGTGCATTTGGTGCTTGCGCAAATGCGATCTCGCCAGAAGATGGCCGCGTGGTTTCCGCTGCGCACGGCTGCGGCGCTCACTCAGAAGCTACTTTCTAAGGGTTTCCAAGCAAATAATTGCACTTCTCGTCTCAAGTTAAGTGCGATAAACTAGCCCCCTGTCCGCAACCGCGGCTAAACGATTACTAGAGTTAAATAACTTAAATTTATTACCGTTGAAGGAGACCCCAAATGCCATCAGGCCGCGTTAAATGGTTCAGCCTGGAAAAAGGTTTCGGTTTTATCGCATCCGATGAAGGCGAAGATGTTTATCTTGCCGCTTCATCACTTCCAGCCGGTGTAACAACTGTTAAGCCAGGTACCAAACTTGAGTTTGGTGTTGCCGATAGCCGTCG
>CAZFZK010000117.1:0-4025 GCA_964523605.1 uncultured Candidatus Planktophila sp.
TTTCCCCAACACACGCTTTCGAGGCGTGCTCTTTTGGCCGCTCAGACACGCCACCGTGGGTGACGATACCCCAAGTTATTGCTGACGGAAAAAGTTAGTTAATAGCTCAGCGCAATCTGCTTCGAGTACCCCACCGATAACTTCCATTTTGTGAATTGCGCGTGGATCTCGCAGAACATCCCACACTGAACCAACGGCGCCTGCTTTTTCATCCCATGCACCGAATATCAAGGTATTTATTCGCGACTGCGCAATTGCACCTGCACACATTGCACATGGCTCAAGTGTTACCACTAATTTGCATTCATCTAGTCGCCAAGTTCCAAGTTTTTGTGCAGCTCTACGAATCGCCACAATCTCGGCGTGCGCAGTTGGATCTTGATGTGCTTCGCGTTCGTTATATCCTGTTGAAATTACATTATTTTCCGAATCAACAATTAACGCACCAACTGGTACGTCATCCGTTTTCAAAGCGCTTTGTGCAATTGCAATTGCTAAACGCATTAGATCTTGTTGAATCAAAGTTCTAGTAACTCCGCAAATTCATTACCGAAACCTAAACGCTTAGCGATTGCTTCTAATTGCTCATCCGGAAATAGTTCGCCGTCATCACAAAGAGCAAGTAGCTCCATATGTGGCATTCCAAGGTCCGCAAAAATATCTTTATGACCCACCGGAAGTGGTTCGTCATCATCGGTCGGTTGATCAAGATCTGCTATTTCAAGAAACTCTTCTGCTACTTCATAATCAAGAGCACATGTAACATCGCTTAGGAACATATAAATATGGGTTCCGAGTACGCGGATTAATATAAAAAACTCTTCATCGATTGAGATAAGAGCTACTGCGCCGCCATTTGTTTGTTGTGACTTTAGGCGATCAATGATTGCGGGCAAATCTTGAGCATCAGGCAGATTAGCTAGCGTCCAACGGCCGTCTTCATGCCATGCTTCAACGGCGATATCGACTTCATTAATGAGTTCAGTCACTTTTCCACCCCTCACCGCATCGCCACGAAGGAACTTTCCTAGTGTTCCAATACGGACATAGTGGCACTTATTTATGCGGAAAGAAACCCCTGTATGGTTTGCGTTATGAAAGTTCACGTAGCAAATCACCCACTAATTTCGCATAAATTAACGGTTCTGCGCGATCAGGAAACTGATTCACCAACTTTCCGACACTTGGTCGAAGAACTAGTGACACTGTTGGCCTACGAAGCAACTCGAGACGTGCGCACCCAAGAAGTTCAAATCACAACACCTGTTACAAAAACTACTGGAATAAAGATGGCATCCCCGGCGCCAGTTGTAGTTCCAATTTTACGTGCTGGCCTTGGAATGCTTGAAGGCATGGTTAAGTTGCTGCCAACTGCACAAGTTGGATTCCTTGGAATGGTGCGCGACGAAAAAACTTTGCAAGCCAGTACTTATGCAAACCGTTTGCCCGAGGATTTAACCGGCCGCCAAGTATTCGTACTTGACCCAATGTTGGCAACTGGTGGAACTTTGGTTGCCGCATTTAATTTCCTAATTGAGCGTGGCGCATCAGATATTACTGCCGTGTGTATTTTGGCAGCACCTGAAGGAATCAAAGTTGTTGAAGATGCTTTCAAAGATGCCAAAATCGAAATCACTATCGTTACTGGTGCGCTAGATGAAAAGTTAAACGAGCATGGTTACATCGTGCCCGGTCTTGGCGATGCCGGCGATCGTTTATATGGTGTTGTATAAATGGCCAGTACGAGTCCTGGTTACGGAATCACAATTCGTGTTGAAGGACATCCTGAAACACATCCAGTAGCTGCAATAACTGCAGTAATTAGCGAAGCGGGTGCAACAATTACGGCACTCGATGTTGTTGAGTCACTTCTAGAACGAGTTGTTATCGATATTACTTGCGATGCAATTGATCAAGAACATGCAGATGTAATTACCAGCTCAATTTCACGTCACCCAGATTTAACTGTCCGCAAAGTTTCAGACCGCACCTTCTTATTACATCTCGGTGGCAAAATTGAGATTCAATCAAAGGTGCCACTTAAGACTCGTGACGATCTTTCCCGTGCCTATACCCCCGGGGTAGCGCGTATCTGTCAAGCAATTGTTGACGATCCAGCCGATGCACGACGCTTAACTATTAAGCGAAATACTGTGGCTGTAGTGACCGATGGTTCAGCAGTATTGGGCTTAGGCAATATTGGTCCGGCTGCGGCGCTACCAGTGATGGAGGGTAAAGCTGCACTATTTAAGCGCTTTGCTGATGTTGATGCATGGCCAGTTTGTTTAGATACTCAAGATGTCGATGAAATCGTGCGCACTGTGCAACTAATTGCACCCGTTTACGGTGGAATTAATCTAGAAGATATCTCGGCTCCACGTTGTTTCGAAGTTGAAGCACGCTTGCGCGAACTACTTGATATTCCGGTTTTCCATGATGATCAACACGGAACTGCAATTGTGGTCCTCGCCGCACTGCGTAATTCGTTGAAGTTAGTAAAGAAAGATCTTTCGCAAGTAAAAATTATTATGAGCGGTGCTGGCGCTGCTGGTACTGCAATCGCCAGATTGCTAACCAAGAGCGGTGCAACAGACATTATTGCTTTTGATAAAGATGGTGTGATTTGCAAAGAAACTAAAGCTGATCATGATCCAATGCGTCAATGGTTTATTGATAACTGCAATCCAAATAATTTCAGTGGCAGCATTCATGATGCTATGAAGGATGCAGATGTTTTTATTGGTGTTAGCGCACCAAATGTATTATCTGAATCTGATGTCGCATCAATGGCTAAAGGATCGATTGTTTTCGCGCTAGCTAATCCTGATCCAGAGATTGATCCGGTAATTGCGCGTAAATATGCCGCAGTAGTTGCAACTGGCCGCAGTGATCAGCCAAATCAAATTAATAATGTTTTGGCGTTTCCAGGTATTTTCCGTGGATTACTTGATGCCAATGCACACAAGATCACAGATACTTTATTAATTGCTGCCGCCGAAGCTATTGCTGATTGCGTTAGTCCGTCACAATTAAATGCCTCTTTCATTGTTCCTAGCGTCTTTGACCCGCAAGTTGTAACAGCGGTGGCTACGGCGGTAAAGAAGAGCTGTTAATGGATTTCTCCTCTTACCAAGGGTTTTTAAGCTCGATGGCCCCGTTTTTGCTCTACATCTTTATGGGCCTAATCATCTTCTTGGAAACAGGCGTGTTGGTGGCTTTCTTTATTCCAGGGGATTCACTTTTGTTCTTTGCTGGCCTTGTTGCCGCTTCAACAAATAACGTAAACATTCTTTTGTTGGTAACAATAATTTTCTTTGCCGCTTTCATGGGCGACCAGGTTGGATTTGCACTAGGGCGCACAGTTGGACGTTCCTATTTAGAGAAAAGTAAACGGCCCGGGTTCCTTAAGATGATTGCGCGTGCCGAGCGTTTCTACTCAAGATACGGTTGGTGGGCCGTTGTTTTTGCTCGCTTCTACCCTTGGATCAGAACATTTGTGCCACCGATTGCCGGTATTTCGAAGATGAATTACTACCGATTCCTAACTGCCAACGCACTTGGTGCTTTTGTTTGGGGAGTCGGAATGACTTTACTTGGTTATTACGCAGTTCAATTCCCATGGATTGATCAGAATTCAAAATTGATTGCGCTCTTCTTTATTGTGCTTTCGCTGGTTTCCGGATTCGTGAATTACTTACGCCTCCGGCGATCACCCCAAAGTAAGTCATAACTATTCCAGTCACCAGATAGGCGCTCACATTTACGCCGTTGGTTGGTGAGATTAAATCGATTAAAAGTGAACCAACTAATTGGCCACCAACGCTAAATAATGTAAAAGTTAAGACTCCTAAATGTTGCACAATTGTTGAAGTGAATGCAATGTAAATAACGCCGATTACGCCACCAGTGTAAATCCACCAAGGGCCAGCAGGTAATGGCGATAACTCCGACCAATTTGCAATCACTGCGATAACTAAAAGAATCATTAAGAAGCTAGTTCCCATTATGAAATTTAGTAGTGATGT
>CAZFZK010000118.1:0-3931 GCA_964523605.1 uncultured Candidatus Planktophila sp.
TAACCCGCGAGCTACTTCAACGCGACGCTTTTGAGGTAGATCCTGCAAAACAGTTGCTAAGTCTGCCGGACGCAAAGTGTTTAGTGTATAGAGCAAGTTAGTCACACCTTGATTTGGTTCGACACTTGCAAAACCAGTTACTTCTTCCCAGGCCACAGTTGAAGTTGGACCTTTACGACGCAAACCACTTGATTTACGCATTATGTGAACTTTGTTAATCAACCAATCACCATTGCGATTTTGTTCCATCGCCAAATCTTCCACAATTACATTTTCACCAGAGTCAACTAGGGTAATTGATCGATCGAGCATGTCACCTAAAACTAAAACTTCACCGGTGCGTACCTCGAAGCGACGCATGTTTACTAAACCAGTAATGATTACGGTGCCACTTTCAATCGAAGTAACTCGAGTTATTGGTACGAAAACTCGGCGACGCAATGGAACTTCAACAACTAAACCAAGAATTCGCGGTTGGGCATTATTTGTGCGAAGGGTCGCGACAGCATCTCGCACCTTGCCGACTGGATCTCCGTTAGGGTCAAATACTGCAGTTCCGGCTAATCGGGCGAGGAAGATTCGATTTAATGTGTTCCCGCTCATGGGCTAAGGGTAACTGCTTTATAGCGGGCCATGCGCGCTACCTTTAGCCAATGAGCCGAGATAGCGTCACAACAATGCCCGCCCGCGGTGATCAGATCCGCATGGGTATTGGCATATTTGGCATCGGAACATCTGGGCCATTAATTGCGATGAGCGCTATGCCAATCTGGGTGCTGATTTTCTGGCGAAATCTTGGTGGCTCAATTCTCACTGTGCCATTTGCAATTAGGCATCATCGTGATCGCAATGGCATTAAGTGGGCAGCTTTTGCAGGATTCATATTGGCTATGCACTTTGGTGGTTTCTTTCTGGCAATGAGATACACCAGTGTTGCATCAGGCACGGCGATCGTAGCTCTGCAACCAATTTTTGCAGCCATCTTTGTAAAGCTTTCTGGGCAACACATTCCTTCTAAAGCTTGGCTTGGAATGGGAGTTGCTTTTATCGGTGTACTTCTTATTTCTGGCGTTGATTTACAAATTTCTTTCAAAGCATTTATGGGAGATTTGGCTGCCCTTATTTCGGCCGCGCTAGCAGCGGGATACATGATGGCTGGCTCCCGAGCACAACGAACTCTTGAAACAACTACATATACAACTGTTTGCTACTTTGTTTGCGCGATTACGGCGCTGCCAATTGCCCTTCTTAGCGGAAACCAAATTTTTGATTATTCAGCTCGAGAGTGGTGGATATTAATCGGGTTAATTGCCGGTGCGCAGATTTTGGGACACACCATGTTTAATTCAGCTTTGAAACGTGTTTCACCAGCAATTGTTTCACTGATTGTTTTCTTCGAAGTTCCAGTCAGTTCGCTGCTTGCTGTTTGGTGGATGGGGCAGAAGCCACCAGTTGGAATTATTCCCGGGATTATTTTAATTTTGATTGGCTGTGCATTGGTTGTAATCAGAGGTCGCGATACAAATGATTGATTTACACACCCACACCACCGTCAGCGATGGCACAGATTCGCCAGCCCAACTTATAAATAAGGCGCTTGCGCAAGGGCTAGATACTTTGGCGATTACCGATCATGATGCAATCGCTGGTTGGACGAGTGCGGTACAAACGCTTAGAGGAAATCTGAAATTAGTGTTGGGTGCCGAGATTTCTTGCTTAACAGAAACTGGTATCAGCGTTCACATGCTCGGCCTGCTTTTCGATGGCACAAATTCAGCATTGCTAGAAGCGCTAGAAAATACTCGCGATGAGCGAATGCCGCGAATGCGTAAAATGATTGAATTAATGCAAGCTGATGGAATAGAAATTTCATTAAGTGATGTTGAAGCAGCAATGCCAGTTGGTGCCACTATGGGTCGACCACATCTAGCTGATGCGTTAGTTGCCAAGAAAATAATTAAAACTCGAGATGAAGCTTTTCAGGAGCTTCTAAATAATGAATCTAAATATTACGTTGCTCACTTAGCGCCAACCCCAGTTGAGGCGATTAAGTTAATTAGGGCAGCAGGGGGAGTGGCCGTAATTGCCCATCCATTTGCTTCTATGCGTGGACAAATATTGCAGAGTTCAGATTTTATTGATCTTAAAGCTGCCGGTTTGAATGGCATTGAGGTAAATCATCGAGACCAGAGTAATGAAGAGCGAATGAATTTGTTGACCATTGCCAGTGAACTAGATCTAGTGATGACTGGCTCAAGTGATTACCACGGCACTGGCAAATTGAACTCGTTAGGCGAAAACGTCACTAATCCAGCAGAATGGGAACGCTTAGAAGCAATGGCAGATTCACGAAGGGTGGTAACGGCATGAATATAGTTGAAGTAAGCGCGATAACTTTTGCGATTCAAAGTTTTGTGACCCTTTTTGTTATTTTTGATCCACCTGGTGCCGCACCTATCTTTCTTGGTTTAGTCGCCGATCGGACACCAAAAGAACGTCGTAAATTAGCGGTACAAGCTGCAAGTGTTTCGTTATTAGTAATTTCGATTTTTGCGATTTTTGGCCAATTGATTTTGGACTATCTACATATTTCGATTGCCTCGCTTCAGGCTGCCGGCGGGCTGTTGCTGCTATTGGTCTCACTTGAGTTATTAACGGGCAAGGAGTCAGGTTCAACTGAAGCACGCGATAAAAATGTAGCTCTAGTGCCACTGGGAACGCCGCTGCTAGCTGGTCCTGGCGCAATTGTGGCAACCATGATTTTCGTACAGCAAGTTAAAAACACAGGCCAGGCAATTGGACTAGTAGCAGCCGTACTTGCTGTCCATATCGTTATTGCACTTGTGCTTATTTCATCCACCACAATTTTGAAGGTCATCAAAGAATCTGGCGTAAATCTGGTTGCTCGTATTGCGGGTCTATTACTCGCTGCGATTTCGGTTCAGATGCTGGTAGATGCGATTAGAGCTTTCATAGCGCAATGAGTAACGTCGAATTAGGTTTATTTGCACCATCATCAATTACTTGGAAAATTCACTCTGATCCAGCCATGCTAATTGGTGGGATTCGAGCGTTATTTCAACAAGCACTTCATCCGCAAGCTATGGCCGGTGTTGCTGAGCATTCCAATTTTCGCGAAGACGCTTGGGGTAGATTGCAACGTACTGGAGATTATGTTTCAACTTTAACTTTTGGAACTCCGACACAAGCGAACGAATTGACTGCTCGGGTTCGCAAAATACACGCCCATCTGGGCCTGGATGATCCAAAACTTTTACTTTGGGTACATATGGCAATGGTCGATTCATTTTTAGATGTAGCGGTTAGATCTGGCGTCACTTTATCTGAAGCAGAACGAGATCAATACGTTGCCGAAATGGTGCTATTCGCCCAAGCAGTAGGGATTGATCAATCCATTGTTCCTAAATCCGTTGCCGAAATGAAGCAATATTTTGTTGATATCTCACCAGAGTTAAGTGCCAGTGATGACGCGAAACGTGCTGCATTGTTTTTAACAATTCCACCGCTACCAACTGCGGTGCGATTTGCAACGCCCGCCGCTCCTGCCTGGGCATCAATTGCAACTTTAGCTGGTGCTGCACTTCCAAATTGGGCACGTGCACTTTACGGTTGGCCAACGCTTCCCGGACAGGCTTTTGCAACTGACGTTGCCGTGATTGCTCTTCGCAAGAGTTTGCTGGTCTTACCTTTTGAAGGTTTATTGCCACCTGTTTTGATTGAAGCGAAAATTCGCTGGGGAGTAAACGCCATATGAGTACGCCAATAGTTGTCTTAGCTAGTTTTGCCGGCGGCGTTGGTAAAACAACTTTGGCGCACGCTTTGGCCGTGGCGAGTGCTGAATTTGGCAAGAAGGCTTTGCTAATTGATTTAGATGCGTCAGGCGCTTTGACTTTTAAACTTGGTCACGAAC
>CAZFZK010000119.1:0-3925 GCA_964523605.1 uncultured Candidatus Planktophila sp.
CAAAGGCTGGCGGAAAGCTTGATGCAGTTGTATCAGCTAACGAAGGTCTTGGCCTAGCTGCAGTTGCTGTTCTTAAGAAGAACAAGCTAAACGGCAAGGTTTGCGTATCAGGTCAGGATGCAACAGCAGACGGACTTCGCGCGATCCTTACTGGTGACCTTTCAAACACTGTTTACAAGGCCATCAAAGCTGAAGCAGAAGGCGCAGCAACTCTTGCTATCGCACTTCTAAAGGGCGAGAAGGCAACAACAGCAACTGGTTCAGTAAACAACGGATCAATTGATGTTCCTTCTGTACTACTAGTTCCAGTCGGTATCACAAAGGCCAACGTTAAGGACGTCATCACAGATGGCTTCCAGACACGTGAAGCAGTTTGTGCTGATATCGAAGACCTCTGCACAGCAAACGGAATCTAATTTCCGATCTGTAACGAGTTAAATAAGTAAAAAGTTCGGCTCGGGACCAATTGGTCTCGAGCCGAACTTTCTTAATTAGCCGCAATTGCTCTGATTGAGATCCTTGTAATTTAGGTAAAGCAACACCAAACTAGTAACACTTCAGCAATTAGGTTTATGAATTGAACAGGAGCTTAAAGTGACCGAACCGATTCTCTCGCTTCGCGGAGTTAATAAATCTTTTGGTCCAGTACATGTCTTAAAAGATGTAAACCTCGATGTGCATCCTGGACAAGTAACCGCGCTAGTAGGAGATAACGGAGCCGGCAAAAGCACGCTAATTAAGTGCATCGCTGGTATCTACACACCAGATCACGGTGAATTCAAATTCGATGGTCAAGTCGTAAACATTACTGGCCCGCGCGATGCAACTGCTCTTGGAATTGAAATTGTTTATCAGGATTTAGCACTCTGCGATAATTTAGACATCGTTCACAATATGTTCTTGGGTCGCGAAGTGAAAAAAGGTCCAGTGCTTGATGAATCAGCAATGGAATCACTCGCTCGCAAAACTCTAGATAGCTTGAGCGTACGAACTGTGAAATCTATTCGCCAGACTGTGGCTTCGCTCTCTGGCGGTCAGCGCCAAACTGTGGCGATCGCAAAAGCAGTTCTTTGGAATAGCAAGGTAGTAATTCTTGATGAGCCAACTGCGGCTCTTGGTGTTGCTCAGACCGAACAAGTTCTGAATTTAGTTCGTCGCTTAGCCGATAACGGCCTTGGTGTTATTTTGATTAGCCACAACATCAACGATGTCTTTGAAGTTGCTGACAATATTGCAGCTCTTTACTTAGGCACCATGGCAGCTCAAGTTGCGAAGAATGAAGTAATTCCAAGACAGGTTATTGAATTGATTACAACTGGCGCTTCTGCTGGTGTCGAGAAGGCAGGAGCTAAGTAAATGAGTACTTCTACTACAGCCGTTGAAAATCCTGATTCAACACTTAAGGGCGCAGCCCAGGATTATTGGTCAAAAGTAAAGGCTGGCGATATCGGTGCGCTACCCGCTGTATTGGGCCTACTAGTTCTTTGCATTGTTTTCGGTTCGATGTCGAGTGTGTTTTTAACGCCAGGTAACTTTGCCAACCTACTAACCCAAGCAGCTTCAGTGATCGTGATTGCAATGGGGCTAATTTTCGTTCTTCTGCTTGGCGAAATTGATCTATCTGCTGGTTATGCATCAGGTGTATGCGGCGCTGTATTAGTAATTCTGATTACTGATCATGGTCAACCTTGGTACATCGCACTTGCTGCCAGCATTGCAGTTGGTATGGCGATGGGATTTGGTTTAGGAACGTTAGTAGCCCGGCTCGGAATTCCATCTTTCGTCGTAACGCTGGCTGCTTTCTTGGGTTTCCAAGGAATCCTGCTGATTTTGGCTGGTGAAGGCGGCACTATCCGCGTTGATGATGAAACTGTCTTAGCAATTCAGAACAGTAATCTTTCACCTAGCTTAAGTTGGGCTTTCTATATTGTGGCTTCTGTTGCCTACGTATTACTTGGTTTAAGCCGAATCAATGCTCGCCGCAAAGCTGGCTTGAAGGCTGAACTATTCAAGTTGTGGTTAATCAAAACTGTTAGCTTGGTCGGAGTTTCTGGCCTGGCCGTCTTTGCCCTTAATTTAGAGCGCAGTAACAATCGCGAACTTGTTAGCCTTAAAGGTATTCCTTATGTAGTTCCGGTAATTCTTTTCTTGCTAGTAATCGGAACATTCGTGCTTGGTCGTACCGCTTTTGGTCGTCACATCTATGCAGTTGGCGGAAATGCCGAAGCTGCACGTCGCGCAGGTATTAATGTGAAAAATATTCGCATTGCAGCCTTCGTAATTTGTTCAGGTCTATCTGCAATAGCCGGATTACTCTTTGCTTCGCGGCAAAACTCAATCTCTCCGACAACCGGTGGCTCTTCGACTTTGCTTTATGCAGTTGGCGCCGCAGTTATTGGTGGTACCAGTTTGTTCGGTGGCAAAGGAAAGATGCGCGATGCAATTCTGGGTGGCTTAGTAGTTGCCGTAATTGATAACGGGATGGGCTTGCTCGGTTATGCAGCCGGCATCAAGTTTATTGTTACAGGTGCAGTGCTATTAGTTTCAGCTGGCGTTGATGCGGTTTCTCGCCGCGGCAGTGCCGTTTAGGACAGAACTAGTTTTACTTAGCGCCCATTAGGTGCTCAAGTGCTAACTGATCAAGTGCTTCGTAGTGATAGCCGCGCTTGCCAGCTGCTTCAATATCGAGGAATTCGTTTGCGAGATCGCGCCAAGTCTCACCTGGCGCAAAAGTTGGCTCTGCTAAACCAGGAATGTTTGACTCTGCCATCGCATTAATCACGCGTGGATCATTGCGGAAAGCCAAAGCGCGCTCTTTCAGCATTAGATAGGTACGCATGTTTGCACTCGCTGATTCCCAAACACCTTTATCGCTTTCAGTGCGAGCGGGCTTGTAATCAAAGTGCTTAGGACCGCTGTAGTTATAGCGTTCAAGTAAATCAACCAAGAAGAAGGCGGACTTTAAATCACCATGACCGAAAACTAAATCTTGATCATACTTTGGCCCATGCTGACCATTTAGATCGATATGGAATAACTTCTTATGCCATAACGCTTGGGCAATTCCGTGTACAAAGTTCAAGCCAGCCATTTGTTCGTGACCAACTTCCGGATTAAGACCAACTAGTTCTGGATGATCTAGTGAATTAATAAAAGCTAATGCGTGACCAATGGTTGGCAAGAAGATATCGCCGCGTGGTTCATTTGGCTTTGGCTCAATCGCAAACTTGATGTTGTAACCATTATCTAAAACATATTGGCCAAGGGTGTTAAATGCTTCGCGGAAACGATCGAGTGCAACGTAGGCATCTTTCGCGCCATCTGATTCAGCGCCTTCGCGGCCACCCCAAGCAACATAAATTTCAGCACCCAACTCAGCTGCTAGATCAATATTTCGCATGGTCTTTTTAATTGCATAGCGACGAATATCGCGATCATTTGAAGTAAATGCGCCATCCTTGAAAACCGGATGAGTAAATAGATTGGTAGTCGCCATCGGAACTTTCATTCCTGATGTTGCAAGTGCTGCCTTAAAACGATCAATGTGGCCTTGGCGATCAGCATCGTTACTGCCAAATGGAATTAGGTCGTCATCGTGGAAAGTCACGCCGTAAGCACCGCGCGCAGCGAGCTCGTTAACTGTGCGAACTGGGTCAAGGGCTTCTCGAGTTGCATCACCGAATGGGTCGCGTGCCTGCCAGCCCACAGTCCAGAGACCGAAGGTGAATTTATCTGCGGGAGTTGGTGTTAAAGCCATGGTTTGACCCTTTCATACGCGCTCGTTTGTAACTATGCCGAACTTACCTCTAATCTTGCCCAGTATCTAGCGGACAGAATTCGGACATGAATCTGACCAGCACGGCTAGGTAAGCACTCTTAAGCGGGAGTGGTGAAATGGCAGACACGCAGGTCTTAGGAACCTGTG
>CAZFZK010000120.1:0-3918 GCA_964523605.1 uncultured Candidatus Planktophila sp.
CAGCTTCAGGATTTGTTTTACCCATCACGATTAAAATCTCACAGCGCTCATCCATCGCACCTGTGGTCCACCACTTGGTTCCATTAATTACATAGTGATCGCCATCTTTAACAATTTGGGTCTGAATATTTCGAGCATCACTTGATGCAACAGCAGGTTCGGTCATCGCAAAGCCAGATCTAATTTGGCCAGCGAGTAGTGGTTCGAGCCAACGTTGCTTTTGCTCTTTGTTTCCGAACATTTCGAGTAATTCCATATTCCCGGTATCGGGAGCCGAGCAATTGATTGCTTCAGGTGCAATTTCAGGAGACCAACCAGTTATCTCGGCTAATGTTGCATAATCGGTAACCGATAAGCCATGACCATAATGCGGTAAAAAAAGATTCCATAACCCAAGGGCTTTGGCCTTTATCTTTAAATCTTCGACAACAGCTGGCAATGTATGAGGCTTTCCATCAGCTATTAACTGCTCGCGTTGCAGGTGGTAAGTCGCTTCAGCAGGAAAAACTTCAGAATCCATGAAGGCTTGCAGTTTCGCGGCATATTCGCTTGTCTTAGGGCTGAGGTTGAAGTCCATGCCTTAACCTTACGCAAAGAAGCCCAATTTGAGGAGTGAGTATGAGTGTTCTTGACCGCTTTCGATTAGATGGAAAGGTCGCAGTGGTCACAGGCGCATCATCAGGCCTCGGGGTTGCATTTGCTAAAGCGCTTGCTGAAGCTGGTGCTGATGTGGTTCTTGGCGCCCGCCGCTTTGACCGTCTTGCTGAAACTGGTGCTTTAGTTGAAGCAGCCGGCCGCAAATTTGCCGCACTTCAAACTGATGTGATTCAGCCAGAACAATGTGATGCGCTTATTGCCTTTGCGATAGAAAAATTTGGTCGAGTAGATATCTTGGTAAATAACGCAGGCGTTGGCACAGCTGTACCCGCAACACATGAAACGCCAGATCAATTCAGATCAGTTTTAGATGTAAATTTATTTGGCGCTTATTGGATGGCGCAAGCGTTTGCTAAAGCAAATAAAAATGGTGGCGCGATTGTAAATATCTCGAGCATTCTTGGTTTAAAACCGCAAGGCTTACCGCAGGCAGCCTATGCATCTAGCAAAGCTGGTCTTATTGGTTTAACGCGCGATTTAGCAGCACAGTGGACTGGCCGAAAAAACATTCGAGTAAATGCGCTTGCGCCAGGTTTCTTTCCATCTGAGATGAGCGATGAACTTCCTCAAGATATGGTCAATATGATCAAGATGTTTGCACCTGCCGGTCGCTTGGGCGAGCCTGAAGAATTGGCAGCAACTTTAATTTGGTTAGTTAGCGATGCATCTAGTTATGTAACCGGAATTACCGTGCCAGTTGATGGCGGATTGGTAATGCCTTAATTAAGTCGGCTGTATTGGTAACTCAAGCTTGCAGCAATTACTACCCATGCTTGATAGGGCAGTAGTGCAAATGCAACCGGAGTTGATGTTCTAAAGGCAACAATTACCATTGGAATTGTTAGCATTGCAGTACCAATAAGTGCTAATGAAGCTAGTTGCAAGTTGTGTGGACGGTAGAACTGATAAGCCCAAGTAAGAGCACAGGCAACCGAGAATGCGAAGAAAGCCAAGTAAATAATCACGCTTGCACGAGAAGCTTTTTGAGTAATTGTTACTGCTGCGATTCCAAGCACAATGAAGTTATATGGCCAGATAATTCCAAAAATAAAATCTGGCGGTTGCCATGCAGGTTGATTTAGGTTGCGATACCAATTATCGCCAGTGTTGACCCAGAGTCCAGAACCGATAACATATACAGCCAGAATTGCAATACCAATTGTGGCTCCGATTAACTTCATGGTTAAATGGTAATGGTTACGCGTTTGCCACTGGCTTACGGCTAGCTAAGAACGAACCGATCATTACCAGCGGTAAACCAATAATTATTCCGAGTGTAAGTGGCTCAGAAAGAATTATGACACCTAAGACCACTGCAACTGCGGTGTTTACGTAAGTTCCGATTGAGGCACGAGCTGGCCCGATCTCCTTCATGACAATAAAGAATGAAATGAAAGCAAGTGCGGTACAGAAGATGCCCAGTGCAATTAAAGATAATGCGGCCTGCGGTGAAACTGTATTTGCAGCAGGCCACTGATCGATCATAAATGGTAGGTAAACAATGGAGGTGAAGACCATAGCCAAACCATTGATTGCAATTCCAGATACGTCAGGCAATTTGATTGAAATCATATTTACCGCAAATGAATAGCTCATTGCAGTAACCAGCATCATGGCAATCGAAAGCGGGTCAGAGCTACCAAAGATGCTCTCATAACCAACTAGGCCAACTAAACCAGCGAAACCAACGGCAATACCAACTAATCGCTTGCTATGCCAAACTGTTTTATCGCCAGCAATCGAGGCGAAGATCGTTGACCAGATTGGGACGGTAGCAATTAGTAGCCCAGCTAGACCTGAAGAAATTTTCTTTTCAGCGTTTGTAATCAAAATCCAAGGAATCATCATTTCAAAAATTGCATATGGCAGTACATATCGCCAACCGCGAATCGCATCCATTAAAACCTTCTGATGAATTGCTAAAGGAATCAAAATTGCAGCACCGATTAGAACTCGGCCGCAAACAATTACGGCAGGCGGGATATCAGCAACTGCCACTTTCATTAGCAGATAAGGAATACCCCAAAAAAGACCTGATACGGCAAAGTGAAAATACGCACGACGGGACATGGTTTCCTTTAGTAGATCTTCGCTATTTAATTAGCGATTGATAGAGCGCAAGGGTAGCGCGAGCAACCGCTGGCCAGCCGAATTCAGCTGCAGCACGCTTGCGACCTGCCTCACCGTATTGTTTTAAGATAGCTGGTTCTTCCATTAATTCGATTATCGCGGCAGAGAGATCGCCTTCCAAGGCGGCACCGTCACCAGTGTAATTAACCAATTTACCGGTTATGCCATCGGCAACAACTTCTGGAATTCCACCGACGCGCGTTGCAAGTACCGCTGTTTCGCAACCCATGGCTTCGAGATTAACAATGCCAAGTGGTTCATAAATTGAAGGACAGATAAATAGATCTGCCGAAGTTAATAGTGCGCAAAGTTTCTCGTGCGGCAACATATCGGGGATCCAAATTACATTTGGCCGAGTTTTCTGAAGTTCTTCAATCAAAGCTTTAACTTCGTTGCCGATTACTTCTTCATCTGGGCTACCTGCTGCAAGGACTAGGCCATATTCTGCCGGCACGTTCTGCCAGGCTCTAAGCAGATGAGCTAATCCTTTTTGACGCGTGATTCGACCTACGAAGATCGCATATCGTCCAGAAATTCCGAGTTCGGTCAAAAGTGCAGCATCTGTAGTCGGCTTAAAGCGATCAACATCTACGCCATTGCGAATTGTCACTACTTTAGCTGGATCAACGTTTGGATATGCCGAAAGCACATCGGCGCGCATTCCATCACTGACAGCAATTATTGCATCAGCGTTTTCGTATGAACTCTTTTCAGCCCAAGATGAAATTTTATAACCGCCACCAAGTTGATCAGCTTTCCAAGGACGAAGTGGCTCTAGTGAGTGAGCAGTTATTACATGAGGGATACCGTGTAAGAGCGAAGCAACTTGACCCGCCATATTGGCATACCAAGTGTGGCTGTGAATCACATCAACGTTGGCTAAGTTATTCGCAATCTCAAGATCAGTAGCGATTGCTTGAACGGCAGGATTCGAATTTTCAAATGAAGGCGGAGTTGAATAACCAAATGCTCCATCTGTTCGAGCGCCACCAAAGCAATGAACATCTACATGGACGCCATCGATTTCACGAAGTGCTTGTGTTAACTGCACAGCGTGAACGCCAGCTCCACCATAAACCTGTGGTGGCCATTCTTTAGTAACTAGTCCAACTCTGGTCGTTTTCACTCGGT
>CAZFZK010000121.1:0-761 GCA_964523605.1 uncultured Candidatus Planktophila sp.
TCGCCAAGTAATCCAACTGGTTCGGTTTACTCAGTTGAGCAAGTTAAAGCGATTGGCGAATGGGCTTTAAAAAATAATATCTGGATCATCGCCGATGAAATTTATGAGCACTTACTTTACGACGGTGCAACTGCGCCAAGCATGCCGGTATTAGTTCCAGGGCTAGCTGACACCACAATTATTCTTAACGGTGTTGCAAAAACTTATGCGATGACCGGATGGCGTGTGGGCTGGATGATCGGGCCGAAAGATGTAATCAAAGCTGCTACTAATTTACAGTCTCACTTGACCAGTAACGTTTCCAATGTTTCACAACGCGCTGCAATTGCAGCACTCACCGGTGACTTGGCTGCAGTACATAAGATGGGCGAAGCTTTTAACCGTCGCCGTAAATTAATTGTTTCGCTGCTTAACGAAATTCCTGGATTCTCTTGCCCCACTCCAACCGGTGCGTTCTATGTTTACCCATCAGTTAAAGGCGTGCTGGGTAAAACTATTCGTGGCAAGACCCCAACTACTTCGGCTGAATTAGCAACGTTGATCCTCGAAGAAGTCGAAGTTGCTGCGGTTCCTGGTGAAGCTTTTGGCCCATCGGGTTATTTACGCTTCTCATACGCGCTTAGCGACGAAGATATCGTTGAAGGTATTGGACGGATAAAGAAACTTATTGCGGAAAGTAACTAGCGGAAAGTAACTAGCGGAAAGTAACTAGCGGAAAGTAACTAGCTACCAAGTAATTCCAACCAGATTTACCTCTGGTT
>CAZFZK010000121.1:771-3871 GCA_964523605.1 uncultured Candidatus Planktophila sp.
ATGAAGATATCGTTGAAGGTATTGGCCGAATTAAGAAATTGGTTGACGAAGCTAACTAGCCGAAATTAAGAATTACTTAGCGCTAACTCGCTACCAAGTAATTCCGACCAGATTTACCTCTGGTTGTAGCTCAATACCGAACTTAGCCATTACGGCTGCGCTGGCAATTTTTGCCAACTCAGTAATTTCAGCAGCAGTTGCGTTGCCAGAATTGGTCAGCGCCAATACATGTTTAGTAGAAACCTTTGCGCCACCATGTGACTGACCTTTTTCAATTCCAGATTGTTGAATTAACCAAGCAGCCGAAGTCTTTACCTGGCCATCACTTGTTGGCCAACGTGGTGCATCGACTGGTAATTGGTCAGCTACCTCTTTGCTCACAATTGGGTTCGTGAAGAATGAACCAGCAGACCAAGAGTCTTTATCAGTTGGTGAGAGCAGCATTCCTTTTGCGCCGCGAAGTTCTAAGACGGTTTCACGCACTTTTTTTACAGGTGCTCTCTCGCCAATTTTGATTCCCAATTTGTCAGCAAGTTCAGCATAAGTTATTGGCTCTGACATTTCGCCTTGGCGAATTTGGAAAGCCACATCAAGCACTACGTAGCGACCAGGTTCAGTTTTGAAGATCGAATTACGATAACTGAAATTACATTCGCTATTTGTGAAAGTTTTGAGCGATTTGCTCTGGCGATCATATGTGCGAACTCGAGTAATAAACTCGCCAACTTCGTGGCCATAAGCACCGATATTTTGAATTGGCGCAGCACCAACTGTGCCTGGGATACCACTTAAAGTTTCCATGCCGGCAAAACCGCGTTCAATAGTTGATGCCACAAATTCATCCCAGTTTTCACCAGCTCCAATAGTTAGTGTGGCGCCGCTGCAAGCATCGATCTCTTCTTTGACTTGGTTATTGCTGATTCGAATTACCGTACCCGCAAAACCAGCATCGCTAATTAACATATTGGTTCCGCCGCCGATTATTAAAATTGGTGAGTCACCAGCAGCTTCTAAAGCGGCAATGATTTCGGACTCAGTTGCAACTTCAACAAAATTGCGCGCCGGGCCACCAACATGCAAGCTAGTGAAGTCGGATAGATCGGCCATGGCTAAAGGTTAGCGACGCGGGCTCAAGATCGCCTCTTTACCGCGGAAGCGCTCGAGGATTCGATCGTAATTTTTCTTAGATTGCACTTCGCGATATGCGGGGTCGGCATCGTGATAACCATGATGACGACCTTGTTCAAGCGGCAGTTGCATCTGAAGTAATCGGCCAGTGCCGTGCCGTAACTTCAAGGAAAATTCAATGTCAGCATTTCGATAATAAATTGCACGTGCATTGAAGCCGCCAACTTCAAGAGCTGCGACTCGATCTACTGCCATGAAATAACTAAATAGCACATCGACTTCGCCATCGCCTTTATCTTCAGTGCTACGCCAATCATCGGCTAAATTAACAAGCCCGCCTTTCCATCCGACGGCGACATATTCATTTTTAATTAGTTCAGCTAGTACTGGTGAAATCGCGTCGCCCTTAAGTGTTGTCGATGGATCCATGACAATCACATATTTTGAATCTACATTTTTCATAAGGGCATTTACGGCTTCGCCCCAGCCGGTCTCGGGTATCTCTACTAGAGCGGTTCGTTGATCAATTGCATCTGCAAGTTCACCAGCTGGACCAATTGAAAGAATTGCAATATTGCAGCCACTATTTGCTTTGATGGAATTAATGCAGGTTATTGCATCATCGATAAATCCCTCAATGACTAGCAGCACAGTAATTTCATTGGCTGGCAAGCTAAATGGCTTTAAATCGCGCAACCTCGCAATTACTGGGAAACGGGACTTTTCGGTTAGCTCAAAGCCACCTGCCACATCGGCAACTTCAAAGCCAGCGGCAGAAATTTGATCACGCAGCGAATCGGCAAGAGCAAAGTCTTTATTTGCTCGTGCAGCTTGGCGCGCTTCGGCCAGTTCGATTACTGATTTAGGAGCGCTCACTTTTTAACTAACGCCTTAGCCATTCCTAATACTTTGACCCCATCAACAGTGGCAGTCAAATCAATTCGATATAAGCCATTTTCTTCAGTTGCCACACCATTTACAACTAGTTCAACTACGGTGTTTGCGGGCACAACAACTGGTTTAACAAATCGAGCTGAATACTCTTTTACATTAGCTGAGCCGCCAGCCCAGTCGCTGACATATTGCCCAACTAAGCCCATGGTTAACATGCCGTGCGCGATTACATCGGGCAGGCCTACAGATTTAGCAAAAGCTTCATCTTGGTGAATTGGGTTTTGATCGCCACTGGCATCGGCATATCGCTTAAGTAGTTCGCGATCGATTTTAAAGATACGTTCTTGCATCATGCGCGCACCACAATCGTGCACCAGTTTGTGCAGACAATTTCTGCACCATTGCGTAAATCAGATTTCACGTTGATAAATTCATTACCCGCAGCAACTCGATAACTTTCAATAGTTGCATCACAAGTTAAAACATCGCCAGCGACAATTGGGCGATGGATTTCAAATTTTTGATCACCGTGAACAACTCGTTCCCAGTTAATGCCAACTTCTGGGCCGGTCAAAATTTCTTGTAACTGATCGAGAGAAACCCGAATCGAAAAAGTTGGGGTTGCAACTGAAAAATCAGATTCACCAAAGACGGCAGCAAAATTGGTGATTTCAGATTGCGAAATAGTTGTTGACTTTGCACCGTTGTAGGTGCGCCCGACCGAATCGGGGCTGATCATTAGCGAGTTTCGCGGTGAAGTGTTGAAGACTTGCAACGAGGACAGAACTTCTTAAGTTCCATGCGGTCTGGATCGTTGCGGCGGTTCTTCTTTGTAATGTAATTGCGCTCTTTGCAATCTACGCATGCCATGGTGATCTTTGGACGAACGTCCGCGCTCTTACTTGCCATGGTGATGCTCCTTTATAGATGTGCTGCACTAGTTAATTGAGAGGGCTAGGTTACCTGAGCCTGCTCAATGCGCGAAATTCACGCTTGATTTAACGATGTAAAACGGCCGTACTAGTAGCGGGAGCGGGATTTGAACCCACGACACAGCGATTATGAGCCGCTTGCTCTA
>CAZFZK010000122.1:0-3840 GCA_964523605.1 uncultured Candidatus Planktophila sp.
AAGACCAACACCTTACGATGATGGTTGTCATTTGAATTACCACCAATCTGTTTCTCCTCTTTGCGAATTTGGAAAACTAGATGGTACTAAGACTGTCGTTCTATATGGCGATTCACATGCTGTGCAATGGTTTCCAGCTTTAGAAAAACTGGCGAATCAAAAAGGCTTCAAATTAATTACGCTAACTAAATCAGCCTGCCCGTCAATTGATGTAGTCCGAGAAAGCGTTGGCGCTTTCAATTAAGCGAATTTCTGCGGTTAAACCTGATTTGGTTATTCTCTCTTCGTTCGAGCACTTCATACCGCCTGGCAACCCGCGGGCAGTGGAACAATGGTGGGCAGCAGGCTCGGAACGAACTTTGCAAACTTTAAAACCATTGACGGGCAAGATTATTTATTTACTGGATACTCCCCTGCCAACCCGAAACATTCCAAGTTGTCTGGCTACGACCAAGGCTGAAAAGTGTCTTGCCGATCCAAACCTTGGGTTGCCACAAGTAGCTGACTTCGAAGTAATTGATCCCGCGGAATGGCTTTGCAATGGAACTTGTTCTGGAATCGTTCGCGGAAATGTCGCCTATCGTGACGCTTCGCACATTAGTGTTGCAACTTCGCTTGAACTTTCAGATCGACTTTGGAAAGCGTTGGTTGCCAAAGGATTCTCGCTCTGATGTGGCAGGATTACCGACATGGCTGAGCTAACGTATTACTGCGGAACGATGGATAGTGGTAAATCCACACTTGCACTCCAGACCGCTCACAATCATCAGAGCCGCGGCCGAACTGGTTTGATTTTTACTAATCAAGATCGCGCTGGCGTAGGCGTCATTTCTTCCCGACTGGGGTTGCAAAGCGCTGCCATTGAAGTCGCCCCCGATCTAGATATTCATCGATTTGTAGTTGATCAACTATCAATCGGTTCCCGAGTCGATTACATAATTTGCGATGAAGCTCAGTTCTACGAACCAATTCAAATCGACCAGTTAGCGCGGATTGTCGATGGTCTCGGAATTGATGTGTATGCATTCGGAATCTTGGCGGATTTTCGAACCAAGCTATTTCCAGGCTCTGCTCGACTTGTCGAATTAGCCGATCGGGTAAACACATTGCAGGTAGAAGCGCTTTGTTGGTGTGGTCAACGTGCAACTCATAATGCTCGAACCATAAATGGCATCATGGTCACAGAAGGTGAACAGGTAGTTGTTGGCGATACCAATAAGGCCGATGAAGTCGCTTACGAAGTTCTCTGCCGCCGCCATCACATGCGTCAGTTAACTGCCCGAGTTTCTAAAGCAGGACATACCTCTGGCGAACCACTACCCTTTAACGTATGAACGTACGTGGATTAGCAGCCTTAAGTAAAGATGCTCCTTTAACGCCTTACACATTTACTCGTCGAGAATTATTACCAAATGATGTGGCGATTGAAATTAAGTATGCCGGCATCTGTCACTCTGACATCCATCAAGTAAAGGAAGAATGGGGCTCGGCCCGATTCCCGATGGTGCCAGGCCATGAGATAGCTGGCGTAGTCACCGCAATTGGTAGCTCAGTTACCAGATTTGCTGTTGGCGACTTAATAGGTGTTGGTGTTTTTATTGACTCATGCCGCGATTGCGATAGTTGTAAAAAAGGACTTGAACAATATTGCGAAAATGGAATGACCCCCACATATAACGGGTTAGAGCGCGATGGTGTTACACCGACTATGGGCGGCTATTGCGATGGCTACGTAATCAATGAGAATTACGCAGTTAGAATTCCAGCAAATTTAGATTTGGCCGCGGTTGCTCCACTTCTATGTGCTGGTATCACTTTGTATTCACCGTTAAAGCATTGGAACGCCGGGCCTGGCAAAAAGGTTGCGGTAATGGGACTTGGCGGCCTTGGCCATATGGGTGTGAAATTTGCTCACGCCTTAGGTGCTGAAGTTACTGTCCTTTCGCATTCCCCAAGTAAAGAAGCAGATGCTCGAGAACTGGGGGCAGATCACTTTGTAGTCACTAGCGATCCCGCTCAAATGCAATCGGTTAAACGCAAATTCGATTTGATTCTAGATACGGTAAGTGCCGAACATAATATTAATGATTACCTTGGACTGTTAACTACTGAAGGAACTCTGGTCGTAATTGGCCTTCCCGGTGTCCCTTTTTCAGTACATGCAAACTCCCTTTTAACAGGTCGTCGATCAATGGCCGGTTCGATGATAGGTGGCATTTCGCAGATGCAAGAAATGCTTGAATTCTGCGGCGTCAAGAACATTGTCAGCGAGATTGAATTAATTACAGCTGACTATGTAAATACCGCTTATGAACGAACTGTGAAAAGCGATGTCCGTTTTAGATTCGTAATAGATATTGCAACGCTATAAATATTGCAACACTATAAATACTAGAACGCTTTAAATGAATTGATGTGCAATCAGCGCAAAGATTGGTGCAATAGCTAGGGCTGGAAGTAAATTGGCAACAGCAACTTCTTTAATTTTAAGTAGTCGAAGCGCGATACAGAGCAACATTAAACCGCCGCATATTGTCATAGCTGCAATTTGATATCCGCTCAGAATTGAACCCAAACCTAGGCCAATTAAGGTCCAGGCTCCTTGATAGATGCCTACCGGAATTGCGGATGCGGCAACTCCCCAACCAAGTGAAGTCGCAAATGCCATCGCGGCAAAGAAGTCGAGAATAGATTTTAGAATCAATTGATCGAGTCCAGTACCCATACCATCGCTTATCGATCCGAGAATGGCGAGCGGTCCGATTGCAAAAAGCAGTGATGAGCTTACAAAACCTTCAATAAAGGGACTCTCTTTCGATGCCCTAAATCTCTTTCGCAAATCTTCGCCGAGAACTTCCAGTTTTTCTTCAAGGTGTAGCGCACTTCCGATGAGGGCACCGATTAGTAGCGAACCTAGAACACAAAGAAGTGCCCAGCCCTTCGGAAGTGCCGAAACATACTCATTTGACCACAAAGGAATAAGGGCGCTAGCAGCGGCTAATAAAGTAACCAATCCCAAGATGTCTGTTATTAAATTGCGCAGTTTCTCGTTTACGCGAGAACCAATTAAGACGCCTAAAGCGGCACCACCAATGATGGTGCATGTATTGATTAGGGTACCTAAGCCAGGAAATTCCATTATGAGGTAATGCTATCTCGCCCGGTAAGTAAGTGGGCTATCCTCGACCAATGTCAGCCACTGCCCGATTCATGAACTTCTTGCGCCCACACAAGACAATTCCAGTCACCCCATGGCGAGCTAAGAGTCGGTGGGATCTATCAGTTTCTCGAGTAAGCATTCTGTTCTTTGGCTTATTTATCTTCGGAATCGGTGATTCGTTATTGATTCAATCGAAATTGGGAAATGCGCCTTGGTCTGTGCTAGCCCAAGGTTTAGCAAAAACATTTGATTCCGAAATTGGTCTACTTACATTTGCAATTAGTGCAGTGGTGCTGCTGCTTTGGGTACCGTTAAAAGAGAAACCTGGATTTGGAACGATTTCAAATATTGTCATAATCGCAGCGGCTATCCAATTGGGTATCGATTTCATCCCGCCGGCCGAAAATAAAATTGATGGATTAGTTTACGTATTTGCTGGCATTGCTTTAGTTGGCGCCGGATCAAGTCTTTACATCACTTGCGGGCTTGGGCCAGGACCTCGAGACGGACTTATGACTGCCCTGCATCACAAAACTGGGATTCGGGTAGGTCGCGTAAGGCTAGCTATCGAAGGAACCGTGTTAATACTTGGCGCGCTGTTAGGTGGCACATTAGGCGTCGGAACTGCCCTATTTGCCCTACTTATTGGCCAATCGATCGCAATTTTCTTGGGGATCGTG
>CAZFZK010000123.1:0-3830 GCA_964523605.1 uncultured Candidatus Planktophila sp.
CACGCAAATTCTTCATTTCCGTAGTTTAGTTCATTTACTAAGACTAACTCTAGATCTGAGTAATGAAACTTCGCTTATCGTAGATTACTTGGTGATTGGGAATCAGTGGGCTGCTTCATCCCAGCTCTTACCCACGCCAACATTGACATCAAGTGGTGCTTTCAGAGGATATGCCCCACCCATCTCTTTTCGGACTAACTCGGTTAACTGCTCAAGTTCGCCCTTGGCCACCTCGAAAATTAATTCATCATGTACCTGAAGCAACATCCGTGACTGCAACTTGGCCTTCGTCATAGCTGCATCAACGTTCAGCATGGCTTGTTTAATGATGTCTGCCGCTGATCCTTGGATAGGTGAATTAAGTGCTGCGCGTTCGGCTATTTCACGGCGCATGCGATTGTCATGAGTTAAGTCAGGCAAGTAACGGCGACGTCCCATAACGGTTTCGGTGTAACCAACTTTGCGGGCTTCTTCGACTACATTCTTTAAGTAATCTCGAATACCCCCAAAACGTTGGAAGTAGCGATCCATTAAGTCACTTGCTTCAGGCGGTGAAATTGAAAGCTGTGCTGATAAGCCAAATGAAGACAGGCCGTAAGCCAAACCGTAAGACATCGCCTTAATTTGTCGGCGCATTTCGGCATCTACATCTTTAGCTTTAACGCCAAATACTTCGGCTGCGACTGTGGCATGCAAATCTTCGCCACTTTCGAATGCTGCGAGTAACGCAACATCGTTAGACAAGTGCGCCATGATGCGCATTTCAATCTGGCTGTAGTCAGCGGTGAGCAGAGTTTCATAACCTTTGCCCGCAATGAAAGCAGCTCGAATCTTTCGACCTTCCTCAGTGCGTACTGGAATGTTTTGCAAGTTAGGGCCAGTAGATGAAAGCCGGCCGGTTGCAGCAACAGTTTGTTGGAAGTGGGTATGAATGCGCCCGTCTTCGGCGATCTCGGATAAAAGTCCTTCGACCGTGGTCTTTAACTTATTTGTTTCGCGAATTCGAAGTAATGATTGCAAGAGTGGATGCTTGGTTTTTTCAAAGAGCCACTCAAGGGATTCGGCATCAGTTGTGAAACCAGTCTTAATCTTCTTCGTCTTAGGCAGCATTAGTTCATCGAATAAGACAACTTGAAGTTGCTTTGGAGATGCCACATTGAACTCATGGCCGGCAGCTTCGTGCGCAGCTTTACTTTCGCGGGCTACTTCGCCTTCAAAGAAGTCCTTTAATTTATTTAACTCTTTTTCATCAACACAGATGCCTGAATTTTCTAGGCGAGCCAACAAGTTTGCGATCGGCAGTTCGAGTTCGACGAATAACTTGGTAAGTGATCGGGAATCAAGTTCTTTTTGTAGCGAATCACGTAGCGTGAATAAAGCAGCAGCATTTACTTCAGTTGAGCCACTTCCCCATCGCTCTAATAATGAGGCTACATCTTGGTTGCGAACGCCTGGATTAACTAAGTAAGCAGCGATTTCAGTATCAAAAATCAAACCTGCTACTGGATAAGCCCGAGCAATAGCTTTGGCGTCATGCATTATTTTAGGAATCGAAGCATCGGCTAACCATGGCCCAAATTCATCGCCACTGACGTTAAAAGTTTCTCCCCCGGCTAGTGCAACCGAGTAACTAACTACCGCGCCATCTTTGATATCAAATGTCAGAGCTATTTCTCTCTTTGCAGCAGCGATCTTCTTAGTCGCAGCTGCTGGAGTTACCTCTTGGGCAATTTCAAATAGCGCGAGTGGTTCTTCAACTTTCTTGGCGCTCTTTGAATTCAATAGTGGCCCCAAGCGATCCTTCAGGGTGCGAAATTCTAAAGTCGCAAAAAGCGGAGCAATCTTGCTTTCTTCAATTGGTTGCCAAGCTAATTCAGTAAGTGAAAGTTCAATCGGAACATCGTGAATTAATTGAGTTAGTTCACGGTTCTTTGCGATCGAATCTAGATTGGCACGTAATGATTCACCGGCCTTACCGGGCACTTGATCGGCTTTATTCAGTAACTCCTTAAGCGATCCGTATTCGATAATCCATTTAGCCGCAGTTTTCTCACCAACACCTGGGACTGAGGGCAAGTTATCGCTTGGATCTCCGCGCAGAGCTGCAAAATCTGGGTACTGCGCAGGTGTCAACATATATTTTTCTGCTACGGCCGCAGGAGTCATGCGGGCCATTTCACTGACGCCGCGCTTTGGATAGAGAACCGTGGTTTTATCGTTTACTAACTGGAAACTGTCGCGATCGCCTGTGCAGATTGCTACTTCAAAACCATCAGCTTCGGCTTGTTTTGCGATGGTGGCAATGATGTCATCGGCCTCAAAGCCTTCGCGTTCGAATTGAGTAATGCCAAACGAATCTACTAGCTCATGAAGGTAAGACATTTGCGAACGAAACTCATCAGGAGTTTTTGCGCGATTGGCTTTGTAATCCGAAAATATCTCGGTGCGGAAAGTCTTGCGCGAGACATCAAAGGCAACTGCAATATGTGTGGGCTTTTCTTCTTTGATTAATGAGATCAGCATTGTGGCAAAGCCATAAATAGCGTTGGTGTGCTGGCCTGAAGCGGTAGTGAAGTTCTCAGCCGGCAGTGCGAAGAAAGCGCGATAAGCCATCGAGTGGCCATCAATTAGCAAAAGGCGCTTAGTCATGCGCTCATCTTAGGTTGATAGCGTTAGACTCACCGACTATGACGCAGAACGATTCTTTCGATTATTTAGCAGCCATCCGTACTCGAGGCAGTGGCGAACTTGATAGCAAAATGGGCATCGAAATCATTGAAGCTTCGCCGCAACGCTTAGTCGGAACAATGCCAGTTGTTGGTAATCGCCAACCTATGGGCTTATTACATGGTGGCGCCAATGTTGTATTGGCCGAGAGTTTAGGTTCGGTTGGCACGCAATTACATGCAGGTGCCGATCGCCGCATTGTTGGCGTTGATATAAATGCCACTCATCACAAGTCTGCTACCGAAGGAACTGTAACTGGAGTCGCTACAGCTGTATCACTTGGCAAAACCATGTGCTGTTACGAAGTTGTGATTACGAATGAGGCAGGCGAACGCACTTGTACTGCGCGGATTACCTGCTTTATTTTAGCTAAGCGCGACTAATTAGTTATAAAACTAACTTAGTGAGCGCCAGTACCGAGATATGCCTCGCGTACTGCTGGATCATTAAGTAGATCTGAAGCTTTAGCTTCCTTAACGATATTTCCAGTTTCCAAAATATAAGCGCGGTGTGCACGCTGCAAAGCTTGCTGTGCATTCTGCTCAACTAGCAAAATCGTTACACCAGTCTTATTGATCTCAGTGATGATGCGGAAAATATTCGCGATCATCTGAGGAGCAAGACCCATTGAAGGTTCATCAAGAAGTAATACCTTTGGACGAGTCATAAGTGCGCGACCGATTGCAAGCATCTGCTGCTCGCCGCCAGAAAGAGTTCCACCTGCTTGGCTAACGCGCTCCTTCAAACGTGGGAACAAGTGATAGATCTTTTCGAGATCTTCTTGCATCTCAGCTTTGCGATTCTTGCGATGGAATTTACCCATCTCCAGATTTTCTAGAACTGTCATGCCAGGGAAAATTCCGCGACCTTCAGGTGCTTGTGAAATACCAAGGTCAACGCGCTCGTGCGCAGGTACCTTCGAAATATCTTTGCCATCGAAAATGATTTGGCCAGAAGTAACTGGGCGAAGACCTGAGATGGTCTTAAGCATCGTGGTTTTACCGGCACCGTTAGCACCGATCAAAGTTACGATTTCACCTTCGTTTACGACAACTGAAACGCCCTTAATCGCTTCGATCTTGCCGTAGTGAACGTGCAGATCT
>CAZFZK010000124.1:0-3815 GCA_964523605.1 uncultured Candidatus Planktophila sp.
GCGCACGAATATCACGAAGACCGCGACCATCGATACGAATCTTGTCACGCAATACGCGTTGACGAACTAATTTCTTAGTTAGTGATTTGAATGCTGCCGGAATTTCTTTTTCGCGGCCTTCAAAAGCTGCGCTAACAACTTCCTTGGTAGAAGCTGAAATCGCATCAATTGCAGTTTCGCGCTCTTGCTTGCCAGCGATAGTTAGCGCCTTTGCTAGATCAGCAGATGCGTGAGCAGAGACTGCATCAAGTACATCTGATTGATAATCAAGGAACACTGGGAACTCCGCAGTTGGTTTAGCAGCTTTCGCTGCAACCTTTAGCTGAGCATCGCAAAGTGCCTTGATGAATGGCTTTGCAGCCTCAAGACCTTGGCTAACGATTTCCTCAGTTGGTGCGCCTTGACCAGCTTTAACCAATTCGATGGTCTTAGAAGTAGCTTCGGCTTCAACCATCATGATTGCAACATCGTCACCAATTACGCGACCAGCAACAACCATGTCAAAGACTGCGTTTGCAACCTGTGAGTGATTAGGGAAAGCAACCCATTGACCATCAATCAAAGCAACGCGAACGCCACCGATTGGGCCAGAGAAAGGCAGACCAGCTAATTGTGTTGACATTGATGCCGCATTGATCGCTAACACGTCGTACATATGATCAGGATCAAGTGCCATTACAGTGATAACGATTTGAACTTCGTTACGAAGTCCCTTTACAAATGATGGACGCAATGGGCGATCGATCAAACGGCAAGTAAGAATCGCATCTTCTGATGGACGTCCTTCGCGACGGAAGAATGATCCTGGAATACGACCAACTGCATACATTTTTTCTTCAACATCTACGGTCAAAGGGAAGAAATCGAATTGATCCTTCGGTGACTTTGAAGCAGTTGTCGCTGAGAAGATCATGGTTTCGTCGTTCATGTAAACCGCTGCAGCACCTGCTGCTTGACGAGCTAGTCGCCCGGTTTCGAAACGGATCTCTTTCTTTCCAAACTTTCCATTGTCGATTACGGCAACGGCTGATGTTACGTCTTGACCCTCCATGGGTCGCTCCTGTTCTTGACTACACGCATCAAGGGAGTAATGAATCTTCGATCGAAGTTCACGCAGGATCTGCGGAAACCACTACCGAGGACCATTTCCCTCGGTGGAGTCAGGCTAAATTAACGGCGAATACCGAGTTTTTCGATAATCGCTCTGTAACGCGCAATATCTGTCTTTGCAAGGTACTGCAAGATACGACGACGCTGACCAACCAAAATTAATAGACCACGACGGTTGTGGTGATCATGAGGATTGGTCTTGAGGTGAGTTGTGATGTCCTCGATACGCTTAGAAAGCAAAGCGACCTGCGCTTCTGGGCTTCCGGTGTCGGTAGCTGAAGTGCCGTACTTAGCAATGATTTCTTTCTTTACTTCTGGTGTTAGTGCCATTTAATGACGCTCCTTTTAGTTACCGCCACGATGGCTTCCGGTTTGATACACGGAAGCTCTACTTCTCGTTGGACAGGGCAAAGGTTACCAGCGTGAGCGTGAGGGGCGAAATCGGGGCTGATCCCCTGCTCAGACTTAAAGGGATATCTAGGCCTCGGTCAGTTTTCGAGCCAGATCGCAATCTTTCTTCATCTGCTCAAGCAGCGGCTCAAGGCCATCGAATTTCAAAGTCTCACGTAAATGCCAACCGAATTCAATCGTGGCCTCTTGGTCGTAGAGATCAAGACCAACTTGATCGAGGGCGTATGCCTCAACTTGTCGGCCGCGAACTCCAGCAAAAGTTGGATTCGTGCCAATTGAAATTGCTGCGGGCCAACGATTGATTCCAACTGTTAGCCAGCCAGCATAAACACCATCGGCAGGAATGCTTTGGCCATCTAGATTTCCTAGATTGGCTGTTGGATAACCAATCTCGCGACCACGTGCTTCGCCGTGAACAATCACGCCATCTAAGCGATGTGGTCTAGAAAGCAGAAGTCGTGCAGTCTCGACATCGCCCTTTGCAATGGCGGCACGAATACGAGTTGATGAAACTGGTTCGGTGTCATCTGAATGTAATCCCAGAACGTGCACGTTAAATTCAGGATGTAATTTAAGAGTTTGTACATTACCCGCTGCTTTGTGGCCATAGGTAAAGTTCTCGCCGACAATTACATCGCCAGCTTCTAATTGTTTGATCAATATTTGATTTACAAAATCTTCCGGTGACATCGCAGCAAATTTCGCATCGAACTTCATTACTGCTACTTGATCTGCGCCATGAATCTTTAGCAGCACAACGCGATCTGCCAAAGTAGTCAGAAGCGTAGGCGCGCGATCGGGTGCAAAAACGGTGGTTGGATGTGGATCAAAAGTTAAGGCAATTATTTTGCGGCCATCGGCAATTTCTTTGGCGCGATCAAGAATGCTCTGATGGCCTTTATGCACGCCATCAAAGACTCCGATTACGACTACGTTGCTCATTTCGGTGAATTATGGCACTTCAGTTAACTGCAGCAAAAACTGCAATCGGAAGTGCTTTACCCTCCTTATTCTGCAACAAGGCTAGTACTTCATCTGAACTCGAAATAGCCGCAGTGATCTCATCATTGCTGTTAACTGCAAGGGCTCGTCCGAAAGATAATTCGGTAGCTTCATCTGCACTGACTGTGCGAACTGCAAAGGTTGCCCGCGCTACATCGGCCATCGTAAGCGGTGTGAATTCTTGCGCCTTAAGGGCGGCAATTGACACTGTGCGATCTAAGCCAAAGCCAGCAACGCGAGTGCGACGTAACTTGTTTAGGTGTCCCCCGACGCCGAGGGCGACGCCACAATCGCGGGCTATTGCGCGAATGAAAGTGCCGGCTGAACAAGTGACATCAATATCTACTTCAATGCGGTTCTCTACGCGGCGAATTTCCAGGATTTCTAAATTTGAAATGGTGACTTCGCGTGCCGGTAATTCGAATACTTCGCCCGCGCGAACTCGGGCATGTGCTCGCTCGCCATCAACTTTAACCGCAGAGACTGAACTTGGGCACTGTGCAATCGTGCCGCGCATCTTGGCTAGTTCAGTTTCGATTGCGGCATCAGTTATTGCTGAAACATCAGCGGTCGAAATTATCTCGCCTTCATGATCATCAGTAATAGTTGCAGCACCTAAGACCACTGTTGCTAAATATGACTTATCGCCATTAGTTACATATTGCAGCAGTCGAGTACCGTTTCCAAAACCTAAAACCAATACGCCAGTTGCCATCGGATCAAGAGTTCCAGCATGGCCAACTTTGCGAGTGTTAAGCGCACGCCTACCCATTGCCACAACATCATGGCTGGTCATATCTGGATCTTTATCGATTACTAAAAATCCGTGAGCAATCACAACTCTTCTGCTTCAAATTTAGGTTTGTCGGCAATTACTTTGGGTTGTTTATATGCATCTTCGCCAGCTGCATAAGTTGCTTGTGCGCGAAGCACTGCTACTTGGGCATCTTGGGCGCGCACTTTATCTAGTAGCGAATCCATTTCAAGTGCGCTATCGGGCAAACTATCTAGGTGGAACTCAAGTGTCGGAGTAATGCGAGTCTGCAGTTCATGCCCGACAGCTGAGCGAATCATTCCTTTTGCACTTTCTAATGCAGCAGCAGTTGCGGCACGTTGGTCTTCATCACCAAGTACGGTGTAGAAAACCGAAGCACTTTGCAGATCGCCGGTAACCCGCGCATCAGTGATTGTGACGAAACCTAAACGAGGGTCTTTAACCTTCGATTCAAGTAACTGTGCCACAACCACTTTGATGCGATCGGCTACCTTCTGACTGCGATGTGATTGGCCCA
>CAZFZK010000125.1:0-3499 GCA_964523605.1 uncultured Candidatus Planktophila sp.
GACCTGTAATTGGTCGGCAAATGGCACTGTTTCAATGGTAATTACTGCAGAGTCGGTAGCCATTTCGATACTTGCCACTTTGCCAAGTGCTTCAACTAATCCAGTAAACATTTAGATCCCCGTTTCCTTGGTTAGCGTGATCTTTAAATCATTTCCAAATTGAGCAACATCTCTGATCACAAAGTCCATTTTTTCCTTGATATTCGTGGCTCCTAGATCGCCAATGAAAGACAGACCAGAGCCGAGCAAACTGGCTGCTTGGAAAATAACTAGTTCATCAATTAGCCCAGCTTTTAGAAGCGCTGTTCCTAGCTCACTTCCGGATTCAATAAATACTTGGTTGAAGTCACGTTCAGAGCAAAGCTCAAGTAAATCGGCAAAATCATGACTGCGCAGAAATACCGTTTCGGCTGCAGCGTTATGCAAATTGAATTCACTAGGAATCTCTCGCAAACCCATCACGATTCTGACTGGATTGATATTTCTAGTAATTTGAATATCGCGGGGAATTAAATTGGGATTATCAGCCAAGGCAGTTGCGGTACCAATCAAGATTGCACTGCTCTCTGCGCGTAATTTACTAACTTGTGCACGTGACTCTTCGCCAGTAATCCACTTTGAGCTGCCATCAATTGCCGCGGTTCTGCCATCTAGCGTTGTAGCAATTTTCCAAATGAAATACGGGCGATTAGTTTTAACTTTATGCAGCCAAGCTCTATTACTGTATTCAATTTCTGAAAGTTCATTATTGAATTCAACTTCTACGCCGGCCGCTGCAAGTGCTTCGGCTCCGCCACTTGCTAACGGGTTAGGGTCGCGCACCGCATAAACAACTTTGGTGATTCCAGCTTTGATAATTGCTTCAGTGCAGGGCCCAGTTTTTCCCTGATGGTTACATGGTTCGAGAGTTACATAAAGCGTTGCGCCTTTTGTCGACTGACCAGCTTGTTCTAACGCAACAACTTCGGCATGAGGTCCGCTCTTATGAAAACCTTCACCAATTACTTGTCCGGCCGGGCTCGTGACAACTGCGCCCACTATTGGATTAGATCCAGTTAAACCTAGGCCAAGGCAGGCTAAATCATTAGCTCGCTTGAGCGCTGAAATATCTAACTCGCTAATGGTGCACCTCCCTTAGAAATCTTTAGTAGCGATTTCCGGGGTGCCTGATCGGCGTTTTTAGCCAAAGCGGCCAGAACGCCAAACCTAGGCAGGCATGGTTAGCCCACCTAAATAATGTTTCCTCTCATCCGGACTTTAACCGTCGGTCTTGGAATTACACCAAGTCCACCGAGCGCTGGATGCGTTCGGGTCGCAGACTTTCACTGCCGGTTCGGAATTACACCGACCCCGGAAACAATTGCTTAACGTTAGCACGACGAGCAACGCCTTCGCGATCGGCCGAAACTGGGCCATAAGTAGTTGTTCGCTGGCGCGCAGGGCGGCCAGCTAATTGCGCGATCTCTTCTAACTCTGCAACCGAGCGAAGTGAGCCATTTGTGCTGCCCGCCATACGACTAATGGTTTCCTCCATCAAGGTGCCGCCGATGTCATTAACGCCACCGGCTAACAAGGACAGGACACCGTCAGGACCATTTAAACCTAACTTAACCCAAGAACATTGAATGTTATTTATTGATCCAGCTAACAACAATCTCGCCATTGCGTGAACGACGCGATTTTCACGAATTGTTGGGCCAGGTCTAGCAACACCTGCCAAATAAATTGGTGATGAATAATGTACAAAAGGCAACGGAACAAATTCAGTAAATCCGCCGGTTTCGTCTTGCAGATTTCTTATTGTAAGTATGTGGTCATACCAGTGTGATTCATTATCGACGTGGCCATACATCATGGTGGCCGAAGATTTAATTCCAAGCCAATGTGCTTCGCGCACGATTTCTAACCAGGCATTTGCGGGCAACTTTCCTTTAGTCAGAATCCAGCGAATCTCATCATCTAAAATTTCCGCCGCGGTACCAGGAATAGTGCCAAGACCGGCAGCTTTGGCTCGCTCTAGCCACTCTTTATAACTAATGCCTAGTTTTATCGCACCACTGAAAATTTCCATCGGCGAGAAAGCGTGTATATGCATTTCAGGTGCGACTTCTTTAACTGCCTTAGCAACTTCAAAATAGATATCACCAGGTAAATCCGGATGAATACCTGCCTGCATACAAACTTCGTTTGCACCAAGTAGCCAAGCTTCGTTGACTCTGGACTTAATTTCATCAATCGAAAGCAAGTAGGAATCAGCATCTGTTTTACGTTGGGCAAAAGCACAGAATCGGCAGCCGGTATAACAAACATTGGTGAAGTTGATATTTCGATTAACTACATAGGTAACATCATCGCCAACAAGCTCGGCGCGTTTCTCATCAGCAGCCTTAACCAATAAATCTAATTCGGGGCCATCTGCAGCAAACAGAGTTAGCGCTTCTTCCCGACTCAAAGACCGAGGATTTTCCACAACTTTGGATAATGCAGCAACGAAAGATGATTTGATAAAAACCGAGCTAGAAGTATCTAAGGACTTAAGTTTTTCAGAGATGCTCTGCCAGTTCCCATAGATTGAATCGAAATCAGAGCGAGAATCAGCTTCACGACCGGCCGTGTCAATTGAGTTACCTAGATCTGTTCGACCCAAGCTCTGCAAGCTCTCGCCGCTTTCCTGCCAAGGTAGGCCAACTGGAATTACTTTTGAAATTGCTAAACCCGAAGCATCGGATATTGCGGCAATGTGCCCCTTGATCTTTGGATCAATCCAGCGCTCTGGTGAATTTACGTAACTTGAATAAATGGTTAAACGTGGTTTTAACGCAAAGCCCGCTAATTTACTTTGTTCGGCTAAGAGTTCAATTTCCGGCCATGGTCGTTCCGGATTAACGTGATCAGCGGTAACTGGTGAAACCCCACCCCAGTCATCAATGCCAGCTGAAATAAGTTCGGCAAATTCAGAGGGTTCAGATAAATTCGGTGGTGCTTGAATTCGCATTCGTGGGCCAAATATCAATCGGGCAACTGCGAGACAGGCTAGGTATTCCTGGCGATCAGCATCGGGTGAATTTCGCATTGCGGTATCTTCTTTTGCCCGGAAATTCTGAATGATTATTTCTTGAATGTGCCCGTAAGTTTTTGCGATTTCGGCCAGCTTTAGAAGTGAGTCAGCACGTTCAGTAATTGATTCGCCGATACCAACCAGAATTCCGGTCGTAAATGGAATATTTAATTTTCCAGCATCTTCAATCGTGCGCAGTCTTACGGCCGGATCTTTATCGGGGCTACCAAAGTGAACTTCGCCTTTTTCGGTAAACAGTCTGGTTGCCGATGTCTCCAGCATCATTCCCATACTTGCTGCAACTGGTCGTAACCTGGACATTTCCTCAAAGCTCATCACACCTGGATTTAAATGTGGCAACAATCCAGTTTCCTCAAGAACTGCAATTGCACATGCTCGCAAGTAATCATCACCTTCTGCATTCTCGCGAACTTGAGATAG
>CAZFZK010000125.1:3509-3788 GCA_964523605.1 uncultured Candidatus Planktophila sp.
AAGAACTGCAATTGCGCAAGCGCGTAAGTATTCCAAAGTTGAGGAATAGCCGCGCTCAGATAACCATTCGGCGGCAACATCCCAGCGATCTTCGGGGCGATCGCCCAAAGTAAATAGCGCTTCGAGACAACCCGCCTTAGCGCCCTCCTTGGCTATCGCAATAACTTCAGAGATTTCTAAATACGCAGCGGGCAAATGATTCGGGGTGGTTGCAAATGTGCAGTAATGACAGCGGTCACGACATAACCTAGTAAGCGGAATAAAAACTTTTGGCGAATA
>CAZFZK010000126.1:0-3786 GCA_964523605.1 uncultured Candidatus Planktophila sp.
ATTAAGGTTCTCTCCATGTGTGGCATAAGGCTATCTTTAACCGGGCGGCCAAGCCAGACCACGCCCGCCCAGAAGATGTAGATGAGCGTGGAAAACGCTTTGGCCAGCATCAGGGCCGGTGTTAAAAACGGTGCGATAACCAGTTAAACCTTCGTTCTTTGCTAATTGATCGGCAGCTCCAAAAACCGCACTTAGCGCTGCTGGTGACTTAACCGCTAATTCAGCAGCATTTTCAACGTGAAGTTTTGGCACGATCAGGAAATGTACTGGCGCCTGCGGATTAATATCAGCAAAAGCAATCACTTGTTCATCTTGAAACTTTATTTCAGCTGGAATTTCACCGGCAATGATTTTGCAAAATAGGCAGCTCATAGTTATTAGTTTAGAAGACTTTCAACAATGAATTAACGGCGCTAAGAGCTGCTAACCCTGCGTGTGCTGAGCGCAAAATCGGTCTACCCAGGCCGGCAATTTGCGCGCCCGCTGCTGCGAAGGCAGCTAATTCTTCGTGAGTAATGCCGCCTTCAGGGCCGATTACAACAAGCACATTTTTTGCCTTGGTCTGTGGCGTAATAATTTCACTTAGCTTAACTTGAGCACTTTCATGAAAGACAAGTGCCAGATCAGCGATTTTGATTAATTCAATGACGCCTTTCTCTTTCACGGTCTCGTGGAGCTGGGGAATAAAGAGGCGACGAGATTGTTTACTTGCTTCGCGCGCCGTTGTGGCAAATTTACTAATAACTTCGGTGCGACTAATTGAGCGATTGGCCAGCCAAGGCACAATCACATCGGCGCCAGCTTCGGTTAATAACTCAACTGCTTCTTTTGCGCGATCACTTTTTGGAAGCGCCTGCACAACTGTAAATTTAATTTCTAGCGGTTCTTGGCGACCAACTTCTAGGACAGTTGTTTCAAGTGATCGCTTAGTGACTTCATTGACTTGAACATTTGCCCAACCACCATTGCCATCGGATACCCGAAAAATTTCGCCGACTTCAATACGCAAGACTTTGATTGCATGGTTAGCATCTTCAGAGTTAAATGAATACTTCGCGTCAACTTGAGTTGGAAGATCTGGCACAAAGAATAAAGTTAACATTTAGCGACCGAATGCATCGCGCAGTTTATGGAAGAAACCCTGGTCGTGATCTTTAATCTCAACTTCACCAGCTTTTTCACCGCGAGATTCAGCAAACTTTCGCATTAACTCTTCTTCAGCCTTATTTAACTTAGTTGGGGTTTTAACTTCAACATGAACAATTAGGTCGCCACGAGTGCCACGACGCAGATGAGTCATGCCCTTGCCCTTAACCGTAATAGTGGCGCCACTTTGAGTGCCGGCTTTTACTTCAACTTCGATTGGGCCATCAAGGGATTGAACTTCCACTTTTGTGCCAAGAGTTGCTGCTGCCATTGAAACTGCCAGCGCTAAGTGCAAATTATCGCCCTCGCGCATCAAGGTTTCATGGGCAGTTTCGACAATTTCTACGTACAGATCGCCAGCTGGGCCACCACCTGCACCAACTTCGCCACGGCCAGACATTTGAATGCGGTTACCCGTTTCAACACCAGCTGGAACTTTGATATCAATTGTTTGACGCGCGCGAACTCGACCATCGCCTGAACATTCTCGGCAAGGATTTGGAATCGTTGAACCGTATCCCCCACAATTATTGCAAGGACGCGAAGTCATAACCTGGCCAATAAATGATCGCGTTACTTGTTGAGTTTCACCGCGACCTTTACAGATCGGACATGTTTGCGGTGTTGAGTTATCAGCGCATCCGCTGCCGGTGCACTTTGGGCAAACTACTGCACTTTCCAAAGTAATAGTTCGTTCAGTTCCAAAGCAAGCTTCATTTAAATCAACTTCGATTCGAATAAGTGCATCTTGGCCAGCACGCATTCTTGGTCGCGGACCACGATTGGCTGTACCGCCGCCGAAGAAAGCATCCATGATGTCGCTGAATCCACCTGCGTTACCAAAACCACCGAAGCCACCCATGTTGCTTCCGCCCATGTCATATTGCTGGCGCTTTTGTGGATCACTCAAAGTGTCATAGGCAGCGGTAACTTCTTTAAATTTTTCCTGAATAGCAGGATCTGGATTTACATCGGGATGTAATTCACGAGCAAGTTTGCGATAAGCCTTCTTTATTTCATCGCCAGATGCATCGCGCGATACACCTAATGCTTCGTAATGATCTGCCACTTATGCACCCTCTGTTAAATATCGACTGATGTATCTGGCAACGGCACCAACAGTTGCCATTGAGCTTGCGTAATCCATGCGGGTTGGGCCCAGGATTCCAAGCGCGCCCAAAGGAGAATTATCTATGCCATAGCCAACAGTTACCAAACTGGTTTGCTGCAGATTTGCTACTTGCTGCTCATGGCCAATGCGCACTTTAACGCTCTCGTTAGCGTCGCCAAGTAGGCGTAATAGAACCACTTGCTCTTCAAGTGCTTCAAGAACTGGGTGGATCTGAGTCGAGAAATCTTCGCTAAAGCGGGCTAAATTCGCAGTTCCGGCCAAAACAATCTTCTCTTCAGGACGTTCCATAGACATTTCTAGAAGAGCCGAAATCAGAAGCGCCACATCTTTACGTTCGTGAGAGGAATAAACATCCATGATGCCGGTAATGCGATCGGCAACTTCTGGCAAACGATAACCAGCCAAAGCGTTATTAATCTGATTGCGCAAACTAGCAATGAAAATATCATTTACGTCATTGCTTAATTCGATCACTCGTTGTTCGACTCGACCTGAGTCAGTAATTAAAATCATCATCAAGCGCGAAGTAGTAAGCGATACCAGTTCAACGTGACGAACTTTTGACTTAATCATCGATGGGTACTGCACCACTGCCACTTGCTTAGTCACATCTGCCAGCAAACGTACAGTACGCATTACAACATCATCTAGATCAAGAGCACCCTCAAGGAATGTTTCAATTGCGCGACGTTCAGCCGCAGAAAGTGGTTTTACTGTCTCAATGCGATCGACAAATAAACGATAGCCAGCATCGGTTGGAATACGACCCGCACTTGTATGGGGTTGTGCGATCAAACCTTCTTCTTCAAGAACTGCCATCTCATTACGAATAGTTGCAGGTGAAATTCCTAAAGCATGACGATCAGCAATTGCCTTTGACCCAACTGGTTCTTGCGTTGCGACATATTCATCGACAATTGCTCGCAAGATTTCGAGTCGGCGGTTAGACATGAAAAATTTTCTGGTTAGTTAATTGCGAGCGTAATTGAAATCAAAGTTAGTAAGAAGAAAGCAGGAAACGCGGTCTTGGCTTTGTCGGCACGGAAGTGGAAGAAAATCGCACCAGCCATGATGCACCAGAGTGAAATCAGCGCAGGGTAAGCAAAGGCGCTCCACTTCAGCGCTAGTACTAAGCCCAGGGCCGCAGCTGCCTCAAAAATACCAGTTACGCGAGCCATCCAATCAGGCACATTCACATCGCGAGTTCCGCTTAAACCCTTCTCGTTACCGCTGGCTTTAGAGAGGCCAGAGATAAGGAAAATCAGGGCTAAGAACGAGAGAAGGACGACTTTTGTGGTTTCCATAGTGGGTAAAAGGTACTACATAACGATTTCGCGCACGATTCGATCAGCAATCAACCGACCCGTTGGCGTTAATTTGATGCGATCACTCGAGGTATCTAGATAACCCCCTTCGCGGTAACTAGCCAATCGCTCAAGTTCTTGAGGTTTCAACATCTCAAAACTCAAACCTTCGCGCATTCGAATAGCCAACATAATTTCTTCATC
>CAZFZK010000127.1:0-3689 GCA_964523605.1 uncultured Candidatus Planktophila sp.
TAACAACTGTTAAGCCAGGTACCAAACTTGAGTTTGGTGTTGCCGATAGCCGTCGTGGTCCACAAGCACTCTCGGTTGTAATCATCGATGCGCCACCTTCATTAGCTGAAAACAATCGCATTAATCCTGATGATTTAGCAGCGATTATTGAAGATTCGATCAAAATGTTAGACAAAGTCGGAAATGGTTTGCGTCACGGACGTCGCCCAACTGCTGCAGAAGCAGAACGACTAGGTCGCGTATTGCGTGGAATTGCTGGTCAGTTAGAAGCTTAAATTCCACTGCGCTTTGCGCGACGAATTGAATAACGAACGCCAGTAGCACCAAGTGCTGCACCAAATACACAAGTCCAAATAATTTTGGTATCTGTTCCGATAACAAGCGCAACGATTCCTGCGATAAGCCACGCAATCGTTCCTACAGTCACTAGAATTACGACTGTTCGAACTTTTCGATCTAAGTTTTGATCTGACATGAGAGCAGAGTAATGCGTTTTTCGGTCAAGAGTGATGGCAACTGGCGCGCTTTTCGACACCGCAATTTTCGAATTCTCTACCCAGCAAATGCCGCTTCAAACATTGGCGGCTGGGTTCAGCGCATCGCGCAAGATTGGCTGGTACTCGAACTCACCAATAGCGGTTTCTATTTAGGTTTAGTAACTGCACTGCAGTTTGCTCCGGTGTGGTTTGTTAGTTTGCCGGGCGGTGCTTTAGCCGATCGTTTCAATAAGCGAAAAGTCTTGATGGTTACAAATTCAATTGCTGGCCTTACTTCATTAACTCTCGGGTTACTTGTGATCACAAATACCGTACAAATTTGGCATGTATTGGTTATCGCTTTCATTTTAGGCTTGGCCGATGCCACAGATAAGCCGGTTCGACAAAGTTTTGTATCCGAGATGGTGGGCATAACCGATATGCCAAATGCGGTTAGTTTGAATTCAGCGAATTTCAATTTCGGAAGATTAGTTGGCCCTGCGCTATCAGGCCTGTTAATTGCAGCTTTTGGAACTGGCCCCGCATTTCTAATTAATGCCACCACCTATTTAATTGTTATTTATGTGATGTCTAATATCCGAGAAGCTGAACTTTTCCGCGAACCGCGTACGCCAGGGCCAACCACTATCCGTGAAGGCGTGAAATATGTGATGGCTCGCCCAGACTTATTTGTGGTCATGTCAGTTATTTTCTTTGTGACAACTTTTGGCCTGAATTTTCAACTTTTCAACGCCCTGATGGCTACTAAAGTTTTTGGTAAAGGCGTAACAACTTTTGGATTAATGGGAACAATAATTGCAATCGGTTCACTGAGCGCTGCGCTGTTCTCTCCGAGAATCGAAAAATATCGTTCGACTAAATTTGTTATTGCTAGCTCATTTGTTTTTGGCTTTTCGGTTTTGATTATTGGTTTTATGCCATCTTTTGAAACTTATATTCTGATGTTGCCAGTTGCAGGTGCAGCAGCTTTAACGACCATGATTGCGGCAAACTCAACGGTGCAAACTAATTCGGATAGTGCAGTTCGCGGCCGGGTAATGGGAATTTATCAATTTGTATTTCTTGGGGGAGCGCCGTTAGTAACTCCGCTATTAGGTCTTTTCTCAGAGTCATTTGGAATTCGTCACACAATTACCTTATGTGCCTCAATTACGATTCTGGCACCGACTGTAATTTGGTTGAAATTTAAAGATCGCTTAGCGGTTCCGGCAGATATTTCAATTGCAGCGGTATTAAAGACCGCTTAGAAGAACCATTCCTAAAATTCCAAAGAGGATAACTAAGGTAACGATTCGACGCGTTTTGTAGCTCATGACTTAATTGTATTCGTATCGTTATGAGATGGAACTTTGACGATAATAATCATGGCGATAGCAATCAACACAGGAACCATGATGTACGCACGGCTAATTCCCAGGCTATCGCCTAGAACACCGAGTGCAAATGGCGCGCCACCAATTGCTAAGCCAGCTGCCAATGAACTCTTACCGATGGCCAAGTCTGGGCGATTATCACTTAGGCCAATTAAGCGGATTGATGCCAATGCAAATTGCATCGAAATTCCAAGACCCATAATTAATAGAGATAACAGCGAGAGAATTAAAATGTGCGAGAACCAAAAGATTGCAAAACCGATGAACTGGGTACCAATAATAATTTGTAGTTGATGGTCTAGTTTGAAGCGCTTAAGAACAGGGCCGCCGAACCAGCGACCAATACCCATTCCAGTTCCGAGGGCCACAATGCAAACTGTGCTGATAGCCGCAGTTGAACCAACTCTTTCGCGCAACAGAGCAGCTGCCCAGAAAGTTGTCGCGAATTCGCTAGAGATACATGCAACGAAACCAATCCAAGCCCACCAAAACTGTGGCGATAACTTGCCACGTTGTGGACCATCTAAATCTGGCACATGCTCTTCGGCACCTTTTTCACGACCAACTAAATACAAAATCAAAGAAAGAGGAGCGGCAAGCAATAAGCCATATCGCCAACTTATGGATGTACCAGCGAGAGTTCCAACAAATAGCGTTCCGGTTACATAACCTGCCGAACCAATTGAATTGGATTGCGGCAACGCAATGCCAGCATCTTCTTTATAGTGATGAGAAATTCCAGTAACCATATTGTTAATTACAAATGAGGTACCGATGCCACCGAGCAACGTTGCTAATAAAGTCAATTGCACGGGTGGGCAATAAACAAACATCACAATTCCTAGTGCGAATAAACCAAGACCTAACCAGGCAGCACGACTACGGCCAAATTTATGAACTACCCGTGAATTAAGCGCACCAGCAATGATTGAGGCAACTCCCATTGCGGTGCCGTGTAAACCGGCAACTGTTAATGAGGTTCCTTGATCTTCACGAAGTAATGGTTGCGCTGGCCCGAATCCGCCTAAATAAAAATTTACTAGTGCGATTTGTGCCGAGATCGTCCAAAAAACTCGATCGCGCTGAAAAGCCATATTTAAAGCGCTGCTACAACGTAATCGATACAAGCAGTCAAAGCTTGAACATCGCTTGGATCAATAGCTGGGAACATACCTACGCGCAATTGGTTTTTACCTAACTTGCGATAAGGCTCAGTATCAACAATTCCATTAGCGCGAAGAGCTGCAGCAACTGCCATTGCATCAATGGAATCATCAAAGTTAATAGTTGCTACAACTTTGGAGCGCATTGCTGGATCTGTAACAAATGGAGTTGTGTACGAAGTTTTCTCGGCCCAGTCATAAATGTGAGCTGCAGATTGTGCACTTCGTCCAGCTGCAAAACTCAAGCCACCATTTTCATTCATCCAGTTGATTTGATCAGCCAACATCATCAAAGTAACAAGTGCTGGAGTGTTATATGTCTGATCAAGTCGTGAATTTTCAATTGCAATTCCAAGATCAAAGAAAGCTGGGACCCAACGGCCGCTAGCTTTAATTTTTTCAGCACGCGCGATTGCAGCTGGACTCATTAGAGCAATCCAGAGACCACCATCAGATGCGAAAGATTTCTGAGGTGCGAAGTAATAAGTATCAAACTCTTTAGCGTCAACGGTTAGACCGCCGGCAGCACTTGTTGCATCTACTAATACCAGTGCGCCATCAGTGCCAGCAGGGCGAATGATTGGCATCGAAACACCTGTGCTTGTCTCGTTGTGGGTCTGTGCGTAAACATCGATACCGGCTTCAGCCACATTTAC
>CAZFZK010000128.1:0-3593 GCA_964523605.1 uncultured Candidatus Planktophila sp.
ATGAGCCCAGCGAGCTACCGAGCTGCTCCACCCCGCGTCGGTTGCCCTAATCGTAAGCGGTGCAGCGTTAATAACCAAATTGGCTAGTTATTACTTACTTTCCTTGCGCAGATTCCGCTGCAGCGAGTGCTGATTGTAATTTATCTAGCGCACGACCAGCCGCAGCAAAATCACCTTTGGCATTTGCGGCTTGATAATCCTTCATCGCTTGAGCAGCTGCACGTAATGCAGTTGATAGCGCTGATGAATTCTTTGGCGTTGTTGTGGTTGTTGAAGTTTTTGGATTTGATGCTGAAGTAGTTCCGGAGTTACCACCGAATACTTGATCAAGTGCTCCCTTAACAGTGTCGTCATAACCAATTTGATCACCGAAGGAAACTAAAACTTTCTGCAGCAATGGGTAGGCCGCAGTGTTGCTAGTTGCTTTTACATAAACTGGTTGCACATAAAGCAAACCACTTCCGACTGGCAGTGTTAACAAGTTACCTAGTACTACATCAGAACCACCCTGACGCAATAGTGAAAGTGAATTTGCAACTTCAGGTTTAGCTTCGAAGTTTGAGGCTACCTGTGAAGGACCAGCGATATTTGTGCTGCGTGGTAATTGCAACACTGTGATCTTTCCGTAATCAGGACCTGCTTCAGAATTTACAGCAGCAAATGCGGATAGGTTTTCACGACCACCACGAGGTACGAATGGTGTTGTCAATGAGAATGTTGACTTTGTTGCACCTGGCATTTGTAGTGTCATGTAGTACGGAGGTTGGTTACCAGCGTTAGCACCAAAAGTTGATGGGTCACGAGGCACGCGCCAGAAATCTTGACCGCCGTAGAAAGCATCAGCAGACTTCACGTGATACGCACTCAGAATGTCGCGTTGAATACGGAACATATCTTCTGGGTAGCGCACGTGTTCAAGCAATTGTGCAGACATGGCCTTCTTTGGCTTAACGGTATTTGGATAAGCCTTACTCCAAGTCTTTAGCACTGGATCTTTCTCATCCCAGGCATAAAGTGAAACAGTGCCGTCGTAGGCATCTACTGTCGCTTTTACCGAGTTACGAATGTAGTTAACAGTGGTATCAGACTGTGCGGTAATCGAATTCGAATTCGCAGTTAGCGCATCAGTAGTTGAACCAGAAAGTGAGGTCTTGCGGGCATATGGGTAGCCAGCACTTGTTGTATAGCCATCGATAATCCAAAGCACCTTGCCATCGACAACTGCAGGATATGGATCACCATCAAGTGTTAACCATGGGGCAGCTTTAGCAACTCGTTCGCGCGGATTGCGCTCGAACAGGATCTTAGAATCTTTATTGATCAAGCTAGAAAGCAAAATCTTCTGTTCTTGATACTTAATTGCAAAAACTAACTTGTTAAAGAAGGAACCAACTGGAACTCCACCAGTACCGGTGTATGTGTAATTCTTCTGACCATTAGCTGCAGTGTCATCTGGGAAGTCGAATTCAACTGGAGAGTCAGTCTTAACACCACCGATGATTGAATAATCAGGAACGTTCTCACCGAAATAAACGCGAGGCTGGAAATCGCCAAGGCCCTTGGTTGGTGGGAGATCGCCAACGGCAAAGTTTGGCTTTCCATCTAAGTCAACGGTATTACCGAAGGCGGCAACGAAACCAAAACCGTGGGTATAAACCAAGTGGTCGTTAATCCAGTTACGACTTGGGTTACCTTCGATATTTAATTCACGAACTGCAACCACGGTATCGCGCTGCACACCGTTAACGGTGTAACGATCGACATCGAGTGAATCTGGGAATGCGTAATAAGGCTTGATCTGTTGCAATTGACGGAAAGTCGCAGAAATAACATTTGGATCCATCAAGCGAATATTTGCAATTGTTGCTGCGTCATTTGCGAGCTGACCTGAGGAAGTCTTCAAGGTTGCTGCGTAATCCTTCATCTCAACGCCACTTAAGTCATAAGCAGCTCGAGTTGCATCAATATTGCGCTGAATATAAGGCGCTTCCTTTGATGATTCAGATGGTTTTACTTGGAAAGTCTGAATTGCGGCTGGATAAACGCCAGCGATTAAAACCGCTGAAATCACTAGTAGCGCAGTGCCAGAAGCTGGCAAGAACCAAGATTTACGGAAGATGTTGGCGAAGAAAAGTAGTGAACAGATAACTGCGATACCAGCCAAGATTGCTTTGGCAGGAAGCAGTGCATTCACATCTGAATAAGTAAGACCGGTAATTAGCTTGTTCTCTTTTAGAGATAGCGCATAGCGATCAAACCAATATGCCACACCTTTGAGAAGAACAACTAGACCAAGCAAAACAGAAAGTTGTGCGCGAGCAAATGGTGTTGTGCGATCTTGACGCATTTGTGGTCGTAAGCCGCCGTATAAATAATGTACGGCACCTGATGCCAAGATTGCCAAGATCAAAACTGAGAATCCCCATGAGATTAGCGCTTGCCAGAATGGTAAACGGAAAGCGAAGAAAGAGATATCAATATTAAATTGCACATCTTTGACACCAAAATCGGATGAGTTCTTGAAAAGTAACCAAGTGCGCCATAGCGAAGTACCAGCTGTTCCAGCAAAATAAAACACGGCTAAACCAACGCCAGCAAATGCAACTTTGCGAAGTGGTTCGATCTGCGCACGGTAACGTTCTAAGTTGTCATTCTCGACTGCCATAGAAACATAAACAGGGCGGCGCTTAAATGCTAGATAAACATTGAGTAGAACGAATAGAGAAGTGACTAAACCGAAACCAATGAAGAGATATACCTTGGTGAATAAGGTGGTTGACCAAACGCTGGTGTAATCAACTGATTTGTACCAGAGCCAATCTGCATAAAAACCACTAAGTGAAACTAGTGCGATTGCTGCAGCTACCAAGATTCCGACAGTGATCGAAAGAGGGCTTACTCGACGGCCACCTGACTTGCGGCCAAAGCTCTTTGCGAAATCAAATTGCGGATTCGAACTCATCTATTTCTCCATTTTCTTAAACCAACTAGTTTGAATAACTGGGTTGGGATACCCCAATTTTGCGCTATTTGGGTGCTTAACGCTAATTAGAAAAGCCGCTAAGCAATAGAGCAGCCGCTGAGAGTAGGCAATTTTGCCAAGGCCTGAGCAGGCTTTTTAAGCAGAGTCACAGCCTGCGCCAAGGTCGAAACCGCCACAATCTGTAAACCATTTGGAATATGAGTGATGTCGATGCAGTTATCAATTGGCGCGATGAAAAGCGTTGCCCCAGCTCGTTTTGCTCCGATTAACTTATCTTCGATGCCACCGATGGGGCCGACTTCACCTTTTTTATTTATGGTGCCAGTTCCGGCAATTAAACGCCCATTAACAAGTTGCGCACTATTTAATTTCTCAATAATTCCTAGCGCGAAAATCAAGCCACCACTTGGCCCACCGGTATTTGGTAAATCAAATTGCACCAACTGATCATTTAATTCACCGGATTTCAAATATGGCACGAGATCAGGTTCATTCTTCAGCAAATAATTAAACGCCGCAGTTACTGCATTATCTTGCGAGCCATCCATCTCGGCCAAGCTCTCTCTATTCTCTTTTTCCACATCAGCGTTCGGCTCATAAATAACTGATT
>CAZFZK010000129.1:0-3589 GCA_964523605.1 uncultured Candidatus Planktophila sp.
TTACCTCGTTAGCAGTGAGGCGCACTCGACCGGGCTATGCGACGTCTCCAAGTACGGGCGTAAGTCTACAGGCTGATTCAAGCCACTTTCTACGCTTACTGAATCGAAAACGCCTTGTTACGCTGACCCAATGAGCGAAGAGACAACTAAGAAGCGCCCGCACGATGTGCCGACTCCAGCCGCATTTGCTGAGTTAATGAAGAGCGGTTGGATACCAACTCCACTTGAAGGCTTAAAGCCAACTCCGCCACTTAAGTATTGTGTTTCACGTCGCGAAGCTTTATCTAAAGCATTCCCTGGGGTGCGTTTAGTTATTCCTGCCGGAAATTACAAAGTTCGCAGCAACGATAGTGACTACGCATATCGTCCACACACTGCATTCGCTTACTACACAGGCGTACAAGGTGTCGAAGCGACAGCTGATTCGGTATTAGTTATGCAACCAAATGGTTCCGGTCACGATGCACTTCTTTATATCCACCCGCGCAGCACTCGCGATACAGATGCTTTCTTCCGTGATGCAAAATATGGCGAACTTTGGGTTGGCCGTCGCTTCACTTTAGAAGAGGCAAAAGATCGCTACCAAATTGAGACTCGCAAAGTAAATGATTTAAAGGATTTACTTTCTGACGGCACTGCAACAATTGCAATTCATGAGCAAGATGCAGAAATCGATAAGTTAGTTGCAAAACATGCTCGCGATGCCGAATTATTAACTTTTGTTTCAGAAGCACGGTTAATTAAAGATCAATATGAGATCGATGAACTGCAAGCTGCATGCGATGCCAGTGAGTTAGGTTTCCAAGAAATTGTGAAAGCAATGCCAGCGGCAGTTGCACATCATCGCGGTGAACGAGTTCTTGAAGCGGCTTTCTTCACGAAAGCTCGCACCGAAGGTAATGACATCGGATACACAACCATTGCAGCAGGTGGTGCACATGCCTGTGTTCTGCACTGGATCCGTAACGATGGCAAAGTCAATAACGGTGAATTAGTTCTTGTCGATGCTGGCGTTGAAATGGATTCCTTCTATACCGCTGATATCACGCGCACATTGCCAGTAAATGGAAAATTCTCACCGGCGCAACGTGCGCTTTATATGTTGGTATACGAAGCGCAATTAGCTGGTTTTGCAGCTGTTAAACCAGGCGCAACCTTCCGCTCAATAAACATTGCTGCGCAACGAGTATTGGCGCAGGGTTTGTTCGATATGGGTGTTTTGCCTTGTAGCGTTGAAGAATCTATGGGGCCCGATATGGGCTTACATCGTCGCTGGACTTTGCATGGTGTTTCGCACATGCTCGGAATGGATGTTCATGATTGCCAACATGCGCGACAAGAAACTTATCTCGATGGTGTTCTGGCTGAGGGTATGGTTCTAACAGTTGAGCCTGGTCTTTATATCCAGCCTGATGATGAAATGTTTCCAGCCGAATATCGCGGTATAGGTATTCGTATTGAAGACGATGTGGTTGTAACCAAAGATGGTTGCCGCAACTTAAGCGACGCGTTACCTCGTCACCCAGATGAAGTTGAAGCCTGGATGGCTAAGCACGCAAAATAAATTTAGTCAGATAAATTAAGCTAATTTGAGTTTGCTGGTTTCAGCTCGCTGAGCTGATTCAACTGGATCGATTGCACATGGTGCGCCGTCGCAACAATTAGTTTTGGTATGGCAGGTAGGACATAACCACCTAGTTGCAACTGGGTCATAAGGTGCGCCGCAGAAATCGCAAGGCATCTGGTTATTTGAACTCATGCGCCGAACTTTAAACCAAGCCAAGCAGCAAGTAAGCCAAAACCTAACGACACTCCCAAATTGATTAGCGCTTCGCTTTTTCGCTTTAATTCAAAAGCTAAATAGATGTCGAGCATAAAAGTCGACCAGGTTGTGAATGCGCCAGCAAAACCTATGGCAATTAAGTCATGGCTGTGTTCAGCGCTATTAAAGGTCACGCCTAATAAAAAGGAGCCAATCACATTGACTAGGAAAATTCCGTATGGCCGATTCGTAAAACGATGAATGTATTGATCAATTGCAAAACGCGCAGGTGCACCGATAGCCGCACCGAGAACCACATAAATAGTTCTCATTAGCGCACCGGAATTACTTTGCGAGCTAATGGCAGCACAATTGCCACAATTACTAAACTTAAAATCACGTTCTCGGCCAGGAATAGAAAGCCGCCATCTTTAGGCTCAAGAGATTCCGCCGTTACAGCTGAAAAAGTAGTTAAACCAGCGCAAAATCCAGGTAATAACAGATGGCGTAATTCTGTTACTCCACGCCGCTCCATTAAAACTAGTAATGCGGCCGCAAGGGCAACGCCAATTAAATTTGCGGTCAACGTTCCGTTGCGATTATTTTCAATTACTAGGCCAAGGGCAAAGCGCACTAAAGTTCCGGCGACGCCACCGATAGAAACCAAAAACAAAGTTTTCAGTTTGAAATTGCTTTCTTGGAAATTCCGCTCAAGACTCTAGTCATCACGCTAATCACAAGAGAGGCAAGCACTGCTGGCCAAAAACCATCTACATTTAACTTATCGCTCCATTGCGCAGTAAGTAATAGCATCGAAGCATTGACCACAATCAGAAATAGCCCAAAAGTTAAAATGACTGCGGGCAAAGTTAATAATTTAATGAGACCGCCTAAAATCGAGTTGATTAACCCGAAAAGAAGCGCGACCCAAAGATAGGTTGTAAAACCACCAAGAACATCAATGCCTGGAATTAACGCAGTTGCTATCCAGAAAGAAGCAGCAAGTGCGCCCCACCTGATTAGCAATTTCATTAGTTGCGCTTTTCTCGCTTTAGTAGTCCGGCGAACATGCGTGCTGGATCGTACTTAATATCAACAACGCGTTCCTTCATAGGAATGATTGCGTTATCGGTGATCTTGATGTGCTCTGGGCAAACCTCGGTACAGCACTTTGTAATGTTACACATTCCAAGGCCATGCTCTTCTTGCGCAGTGCGCTTGCGATTTTTCAACATATCAAGTGGATGCATATCTAGTTCAGCAATACGAATAAAGAAGCGTGGTCCAGCGAAGGACTTCTTATTTTCTTCGTGATCGCGAATTACGTGGCAAGTATCTTGGCAAAGGAAACATTCGATGCACTTACGGAATTCTTGAGAGCGCTCAACATCAATTTGCTCCATACGAGCTTCACCTGGTGCGAGCTCTTTAGGGTGCTCATAAGCAGGGATTTCCATTGCTTTTCGGTAGTTAAATGACACATCTGTTACAAGGTCTTTAATTACTGGGAATGCGCGAAGTGGCGTAACGGTAATAGTTTCGTCTTCACCGTATGAAGCAACTTGAGTCATACATGCCAGACGAGGTTTTCCGTTGATTTCCATCGAACAAGATCCGCATTTACCAGCTTTGCAATTCCAACGGACAGCTAAGTCGCCCATTTGAGTTGCTTGCACGCGGTGAATTACATCGAGAACAACTTCGCCCTCATTGGCTTCTACAACAACATCTTGTAGTGCACCATCGGTGGCATCGCCTCGCCAAATACGAAGATTAAGTTTGCGAGTCATTAGTTGGAACCGCCTTTCGCAATTTCTTCGGGTGTCA
>CAZFZK010000130.1:0-3579 GCA_964523605.1 uncultured Candidatus Planktophila sp.
GAATCGGCCCTGCTGGTACTGGTAAAACTTATTTAGCGATGGCGAAAGCAGTTGCTGCGCTTCAAGCCAAGAAAGTAAACCGCATTGTTTTAACTCGCCCTGCAGTTGAAGCTGGTGAACATTTAGGATTCTTGCCTGGTTCGCTCTCCGAAAAAATCGATCCATATTTACGGCCACTTTTTGATGCGTTACACGACATGATCGATATCGATTCGATTCCACGTTTAATGCAATCAGGGGTAATAGAAGTTGCGCCTCTTGCTTATATGCGCGGCCGCACGCTAAATGATGCTATTCTCGATGAAGCCCAGAACACCACGCCCGAACAGATGAAGATGTTCTTAACTCGTTTGGGCTTTGGCTCAAAGATGGTGGTTACCGGCGATGTAACCCAGATTGATTTACCAAATGGCGCTAAATCTGGGTTAGCAATTATTCGTGATATTTTGCAAGATATTGATGACATTTCCTTCCAGCATCTAACCGCTGAAGATGTAGTTCGCCATCGCCTGATTGGCGACATTGTTAAGGCTTATGACAAGTTCAATGAAGCGCGCCAAACCCCGCGCTCGATTCGCAATCAATGACCATTGAAATAACTAATAAATCAGGGGCGTTGGCACCAGGAGATCAAATTCAATCGCTCTTGGCATTTGCGATGTCTAAGTTAGATTTGCATCCGGATTGCGATTTAAACGTGACTTTTGTCGACGATGCCGAGATGACTGAACTTCACATCAAGTGGATGGATGAGCCTGGATCAACAGATGTGCTCTCGTTCCCAATGGACTTACCTGAAACAGAAGGTGAAGTCGTAACTTTGGGCGACATTGTCATCTCACCTGACTTTGCTACCGCGCAAGCAAATCTTGCTGGCCACTCACCAGAACATGAAATGTTTATTTTGGCTACTCATGGTTTGTTGCACATTTTGGGATATGACCATGCGGTCCCTGAAGAAGAAAAAGTTATGTTCGAATTGCAAGAATCACTAGTAAAACAATGGAGTACTGAAAGTAAATGAACCCCCTGCCCATAATTTCCATCATTGCACTCTTAGCTTTTGCGGGTTTCCTAGCTGGTACTGAATCAGCGATGGCTTCGATCTCACGCGTTGTGATTGAAGAACTCGAGCGCAAGCGTGGCGGAGCTTTACTGAAGAAAGTTTTCTTTGATCAAGCTAGATATTTAAATGTGGTGCTGTTAGTTCGAAAAACTTGTGAGTTAACCGCAACTGTTTTATTAGCGGTAATTTTATTGCGCGAATACTCATCGGCCCAAGCTATGGCCTTGACCGTTGCAATCATGGTTGTCGTTTCATATGTGATGGTTGGCGTTGGACCTCGCACACTAGGTAAGCAAAAACCTAATAATTGGGCTTTAGCCGGTGCAACAGTTGCTTATTTCTTGGCATTTATCCTGGCCCCAGTTACTAAATTACTTATTGCAATCGGTAACGCAATTACGCCAGGAAAAGGCTTTCGAAGTGGGCCATTTGCTAACGAAGCTGAACTTCGCGACTTAGTTGATCAAGCACACGAACGCGGTTTAGTTGAATCTGATGAGCACGAAATGATTCACTCAGTATTTGAACTTGGCGATACTTTGGTGCGCGAGTTAATGGTGCCTCGCACCGACATGGTTTGGGTAGAAAAAGATAAGACTTTACGACAAGGTCTTTCACTAGCCCTTCGTTCCGGCTTCTCACGTATTCCGGTTGTGGGCGAGAACATTGATAACATCATTGGTATTACTTATGTAAAAGACTTAGCCCGTCGTGCCCTAGATCATCATGAGGCCGAAACAACTGAGCGTGTAGAGCAGCATTTGCGGCCGGCTACTTTTGTACCTGAAATCAAGATCGCTGCAGAGTTGCTAAAGGAAATGCAGCGCGATCAGATTCACTTAGCTATCGTTGTAGATGAATACGGCGGAACTGCGGGTCTAATTACTATCGAAGACATCATCGAAGAAATTGTTGGCGAAATTGCCGATGAATTTGATGATGGAGTTGAATCATTTAATTGGCTAAACGATGAGAAAACAAAAGCTCGAGCCAAGGCCGTATTGCACATAGAAGATTTAGCTGAAGAACTTGAAATAGAAATCGAAGCTGAAGATTTTGAAGATGTTGACACCATCGGAGGCCTAATGGCACAAAAGCTAGGTCGCGTGCCAATTACAGGCAGCACCGTAGATCTTGGTGGTTGGTCGATTACTTCAGAACGACCAATTGGTCGCCGTCGTAGAATAAGTAGTGTTTTAATCGAGAAATTAGTGGAGCCAGTTTCTGATGCTGAATAATCCAGAAGACCAAAAGTTAGTCACGCTTGCACAGGCAACTTTAAAACGCAGCGGTGCAAAGCAAGCAGCGGCATTACGTGATAACACTGGTCGCACCTATGTAGCAGTGCCCGTTAATTCAGCTTCGCTTGAACTCGATGCTGTCGAGGCTGTGTTTACCGTTGCGATGGCATCACAAATTAGTGGCATTGAAGCGGTGGTCTTTACTGGTGAACGAAGTGCAAAAACTGCAGTAATTAATGAGTTTGCGCCAACGGCTGCGATCTTCTTTGCAAATGATGGGGCAGAGCCCGATAAGATTGCTTAATGCGCATTATTCGATTTAGCCCAGGCCCAGATACCGGGCTTGGCACAGACCCGCTTTTTGGGCTACTCGAAGATGACAACACAATCAGCGTTATCTCAGGAGATCCGATCTATCACGGCGTGACCAAGACGGCTGCGACTACCGAATTGAGCAAAGTGCGCTTACTGGCTCCAGTTATTCCGCGCAGCAAAGTTGTCTGTATCGGAAAAAACTATGCAGATCATGCAGCTGAAATGAACAGCGTTGTACCTGATGAACCAATCATTTTTATCAAACCTAATACTTCGGTAATTGGCCCAAATGACACAATCGTTTGGCCCAGCATGGCAGGCCAAGTCGATCACGAAGCAGAACTGGCAATTGTGATTGGTCGTATTTGTAAAGACGTTCCTAAAGAGCGCGTTAATGATGTGATTTTTGGTTACACGATTGCTAATGACGTAACCGCTCGTGATTTACAGAAGAAAGATGGTCAGTGGTCTCGCGCCAAAGGCTTTGATACTTTCTGTCCGCTTGGTCCCTGGATTGATACCGATTTTGTTCCAGGAACTCAACGTATTACGGCCACGTTAAACGATGAAGTTAAGCAAGATGGCAAGTTAAGTCAGATGATGTTTGATGTTCCTGCAATCGTAGAATTTGTTTCTAAAGTAATGACTTTGCTTCCGGGCGATGTAATTATCACGGGAACTCCAGCTGGTATTGGTCCAATGCCAGAAAAATCAACTATTACTATCGCAATCGATGGTTTAGGTGAATTAACAAATAAGGTGAGCAATCGTGGGTAAAGAAGTTCGCGTTCGATTTGCGCCATCTCCAACTGGTGATCTCCATGTTGGAAATATTCGTACCGCACTATTTGATTGGGCTTACGCGCGTCATACCGGCGGTACTTTTATTTTCCGTATTGAAGATACCGATACCACCCGCGTTACTGATGAATACATTCAAGCTGCAATCGATACGCT
>CAZFZK010000131.1:0-3442 GCA_964523605.1 uncultured Candidatus Planktophila sp.
AAATCAGATTACAGTCTGGCTGATTCCAGAGACGCTTGCTAAAACAAATTTGTCGGCCAAGAAACTTGGCGACTTAGTAAATATCGAAGTCGATGTTCTAGCCAAATATGTCGAACGTCTAACCAAAAGAGATAATTAAAATGGACAGAACTCTAAAAAATATTGCCGAAGCGGTTGAGCTCTTCGCCCAAGGTAAATTCCTAATTGTGATCGATGATGAAAATCGCGAAAACGAAGGTGATTTGATTATCTCGGGTGAAAAAATTACTGATCAAGATATGGCTTTTCTGATTCGTCATACTTCAGGCATTATCTGTTCAGCAATTAGTGCCAAGCGAGCCAAAGAATTGAATTTGCCGATCATGGTTCGTGAGAATGAAGACTCACGTCGCACAGCATTTACTATCTCTATCGATGCCCGAGACGGCTTAACCACGGGTATTAGCGCTACAGAGCGAGCAAATACGGTGCGTAAGCTGGCATCAGCTAAGAGTCAGGCGTCAGATTTCATTCGTCCGGGCCATGTTTTCCCGTTAATCGCACATCCTGCTGGCTTAGCTGGCCGTAGTGGTCATACCGAAGCCGGTTTAGCTCTCTGTCAATTAGCTAATCAAGGCGAATCAGGCGTTCTGTCTGAGTTAGTAAATGACGATGGCACAGTAATGAAAGGCCAGCAGCTATTTGATTTTGCCGAACAGTTCAAAATTCCCGTAATTACAATCGAAGACTTGACCAAGTATGCGATCGCTAATTTACCCAAAGATTTAGTGGTGGCTGAGGAAATTAAATGGGCGGAGTTGCCACACGAAAGTGGTAATTGGCAGATCGCAACTTTTAAAGGTGGCTCTGGAATAGATCACGCAGTACTCAAGTTTGAGAGCGAAGGAAATCATATACAGGTTTCGCCAACTCTAATCAGAGCGCACTCTGAATGTTTAACGGGCGATGCTTTTGGATCGTTGCGCTGTGATTGCGGTGAACAATTAAAGAGCTCTTTTGATTTAATTGCTCAAAACGGTGCCGGTTACCTCATCTATCTGCGCGGCCAAGAAGGGCGCGGTATCGGCTTAAGTGAGAAAATCAAGGCTTACTTATTGCAAGATGCTGGCTTAGACACAATTGCCGCCAATCTTAAATTAGGCCACGAAAATGACACTCGCGACTGGCAAGATTTAATTTCGATTCTTGATCAACTTGAAGTTAAAGATGTTGCGTTGATAACTAACAACCAAGCAAAAGTTGAGGCTATTGCTAAGAGCGGCAGAAATGTGCAGGTACGGGCAGTTGCACCGGCAGTTAATAAGTTCAATCGCTCATATTTACTTACCAAGAAGGATAAAATGAAGCACATGTTAGGGGAGATCTAATGGCCGGAACATCACCAACTTTAGAATCACTTAATCTAAAGGCTCTAAAGGGCAAGAAAGTAGCCATTATTTCAGCTCAATGGCACCCAGAGATCTGTGACAACTTAGCCGCTGGTGCTGAGCTAATTTTCAAAGCAGCAGAGGTTGAATACGAAACATTCACAGTTTCTGGATCCTTCGAACTACCCCTTGCAGCACAGCTAAAACTTGATCAAGGTTTTGATGGCGCTGTTGTACTTGGCTTAGTGATGCGCGGCGATACTGCGCACTTTGATTACATCTGCCAAGGCGTAACTTCAGGTGTCATGCAAGTTTCATTGGACAAATCAAAGCCTGTTGGTTTTGGCGTCTTAATGTGTGACAACCTAGCTCAAGCAGTCGAGCGTTCAAACTTGGGTCTTGGTATTGGTAACAAAGGCGAAGAAGCTGCATTAGCCGTTTTGGCTCTTTGGAATTTAGCTAAGTAGTGCTTTTTTGCCGCGTCTGTAAGTAGCTAAGACTTTTATATCTCGCACTTCGTGCGGGTTAGTTTTGATCGGATCACGATCTAAAATTATGAAATCTGCAATCTTGCCAACTTCTAAAGTTCCATAGTCTGTTTCACGGAAAAGTTGTTTTGCAACTGCTGCTGTATAGAAGTGCATGGACTCCTCAATGGTAATAGCTTGCTCAATGCTCCAGCCTTGCGGTGGTTGTTTTTCTGGAGATTGGCGATGAACCGGTACAGCAAGTGCCGCAAGTGGTGTGAAATCTGTGATCGGCCAATCGCTACCAAAACTTATTTGCGCACCCGAATCAATAACTTTGCGTAATTGGTATTGCTGGTTATTTCTAGCCTCACCTATACGCGGCAAGATAAGTTTTTTATTCATCGGGTCTAGATAAGTCCAGAGCGGTTGGAAATTAGCAATCACGCCAAGGGCGGCAAACCTAGGTAAATCAAGGGGATTAATGAGTTGCGCGTGTGTAATTACGGGGCGGCGATCCCAGCTTGGATTTCTCGCAACGACCGCCTCGATTGCATCAAGTGCTTGTCGCACTGCGGCATCACCGATGGCATGAATGTGTAGCTGTAATTTGGCTTTATCAAAGGTTGTTGCCGCCTCGATCATTTCGGCATCACGCCAGATTAATAAGCCTTTACTAGATGGATCATCTAGATAGGGGTCCAAGATCGCGGCAGTTCCAGCAGAAAGAGCACCATCGCCAATGAACTTAACTGATTTAGCCGTCAGGCCTGCTTCGGCGGGAAGTGCTTCGACAAGCGTACGCATTTGGTTGTAGTAATCAACTCGACTGCGCCATTTTTCAGGTTGTGCCAAGAAAGTTAAATTCATATCAACTTTAAGATGTCCAGTTTTTGCTGCCTCGATATAAAGCTCAGTCATGCCATCTTCTACCCAAGCATCCATAGCACTAGTCACACCAGCTGCTAAGTATTGATCGCTTGCCCATGCAATTGCATCAAGTTCATCTTGCAAAGTTCGCTCGGGTGCTAATTTAGAAATTAAATCCATTGCAGATGGCTCGCGCAAAGTACCTTTTGGTGAACCATCAGCACGTCTTGCGATAGTTCCGCCGTCGGGGTCTTTAGTTGCCGAAGTTATTCCGGCAATCTCAAGTGCTTTGCTGTTAACCCAAATCGTGTGATGATCAACAGCGTGTAATAGGACAGGTCGATCTTTTACTGCTTCGTCTAACCAATGCGAATCAAAATCACCACGTTCGACAATTGCTGCCTCGTATGCACCACCGATAATCCATTTTGAATTGGGGTTAGCTTCGGCAAATCTTTTTACTTCAGTCACAATTTCTGCGACCGATTGCAAACTGTTTACTTTTGGCCCTTGCGCTTCACGGCCGGCAAACAAGGGGTGTGCGTGACCATCAGCGAATGCCGGCATTATGAAAGCACCTGCTAAATCAATTGTTTGATCGGCTTTCGCTGAGAGCGCTTCGGTCCCATGGGCCAAAACTCGGCCATCTTCGATCAAAAGTGCATCAGTTAGTTGGCCAAAACCAATCCATACAGAGCAATTTTTTAGCAGCATCTTCACAGGATCAAGAATATGCGG
>CAZFZK010000132.1:0-3376 GCA_964523605.1 uncultured Candidatus Planktophila sp.
CAACGTGAACGCCTTTTCCGGCAAGCGCATTTAAATAAGAAGGAAGAGTTGCAACTAGAGTCTTACCTTCACCGGTGCGCATTTCGGCAATATTTCCTAAGTGAAGCGCCGCTCCACCCATTAATTGAACGTCATAATGACGCTGACCCAAAGTTCGCTTTGCCGCCTCGCGTACAGTGGCGAAAGCTTCAGGCAATAAATCATCTAGTGACTCGCCCTTGGCATAACGGGCTTTAAATTCATCGGTCTTGGCGCGTAATTCTTCATCGGGTAAGGCAACAATTGCCCGTTCGAAGGAATTAACTTTGACTACGGTCTTGCTCAACTCTTTTAGGATGCGGCCTTCGCCAGCTCGCATAATCCGATCGAGAATTGCAGGCATTTAGCCACCCTGACCTTTCAAAGTTACTTTTACTGGCGAGATCGGCCGATTAAACCGTTGCCATCGTGCGAGATAACTCCCCAATCTTAGGGGTTATTAACGCCTACGCAGTGCCACGCAAGCCGTAGCAGCCGCCTGCACCTTAAATCCGCCCTTAGTCAAGGCACGGTTTGCCTCGTTTATGGTCGCTCCAGTCGTGACTAGATCATCCAAAATAACCACATTCTCACCTGAATAATTCCCACGGAACTGTGGCTTTATTGAGAGCGCCATTGCCAGATTCTGGTGCCGGCTCGAGAAATCTAATTTACTTTGATCTCGAATATTTCTTTGCTGCTCCAGAAGTGGCAAGACGGCAACTCCATAATCTTTGGCTACCGATATCGCCATCTCATTTAGGAAGTCTCGCCCTCGCCGTCGATTAGAAGTAGGTCTAGATGGGATCGGCACTAGTGCGCAACTAGATTGTTTTCTGAACAATTCATGAATGGAAACTTTAAGGGCAGCAAGCACTAGTTGGTCTGCGGATTTAACGCTTTGCTCTTTAGCCGCTAACAAAATATTTTTCGCAATTGGCGAATATGGAATTGCCGAATAAACAGTTAAATTAGCTATTCCGGTTTGATAGATATGTGGATTCCATTGCATTCGACATTGAGAGCAAATGGAGTAGCCCAGTTCGCGACAGCCGAAACATCTGGTCGGGAAAAGCAGAAATTTTAATTCTGAGAAAAAGCGCATAGTTCAAGAATAAACTTGAATTATTATTTTCTTAACTACAGAAAAATTAAATGTGGTTAACCTTTTAGCGAAATTAAGCGAGAATGTAATTGATCGCCAGCTCGTCTTGGTAAATACAGAACAAAGTGAGCGCCTTTGCCTGTCTCACCCCAAGCTTCGAGTTCACCATTGTGTAAACGAGCATCTTCGAGCGAGATAGATAAACCTAAACCTGTGCCACCGCGAGTTCGTGCACGAGAAGGATCTGCCCGCCAAAATCGGTCAAAGACTCGATTTAGCAATTTGGGCTCTATTCCGACGCCATGATCTCGAACGCCAATAGCTACATCTTCAGGTGATGCCATAACACGAACTTCTATTGGCTTACCTTCAGCGTGATCTATTGCGTTACTCAAGAGATTTCGCATTATGCGCTCGACTCTTCGAATATCACCATTAATAAAGACTGAATCACGAGGGCGATTTAGATTGATTTCAACGCCGTTTTCTTTAGCAACTAGAGACAAATCTGAAATGCAACGTTCGAGAGAACTGCAGATGTCGAATTCGACTGCTTCTAAGACGGCTACTTCAGCATCAAAGCGACTGATTTCGAGTAAATCCTCTAGCAGGCGTTCGAAGCGATCGATTTGCCCAATCAAAAGTTCAGAACTTCGAGCGATTACTGGATCAAATCCTTCGCGAGCATTATGAATAACTCCAGATGCCATTCGTAGTGTCGTTAAAGGCGTGCGTAACTCATGTGAAACATCAGATACAAACCTTTGTTGCACTCTAGATAGATTCTCAAGGCGAGCAATCTGCTTCTCTAGGGACTCAGCCATTGCATTGAAAGCATTTCCAAGGCTGGCTATTTCATCGTTACTCTTTACTTGCATCCGCTGACTGAAATCACCATCCGTAAATTGCTGCGAAATTCGAACTGCATCTCGAACTGGCTTTACAACTTGGCGCACTACTATCCAAATAATCAGGGCAATTAAAATAATTAATGCCAAACCAGTTAAGTACAATGAATTACTAATCAATGTCAATGTCGCAGCTTGATCAGTTAAGCTGAAAAGAACATACATTTCATATTGGCCGCCATCGGGAATACTTATCCGCTGCCCCACCGCAAAACCATCAACCGATTCAGCCCCGGCATAATTAATTCGGACATAAGCTGACTCTAAATTTTCAGACTTTTGAACTCTCTTGCGCAAATACTGTGGAATTGAACTGTTTGCCACCAGGTTAGAACTGATTTCGTAATTTTCTTTACCCATTGAACTTCCAGGCACTTGCAGAATTACAACCTCGCGGCCACTCTCATTTGAACCAACAGTTGTTGCAGAAACGATAACTGAGCTAAAGATATTTCGAACTGAATCTGCTGGATTACCCGATGCAATTGCCAGTCGATATTGTGCGCTGAAAATAGTAGATCGAGCCTCAATAATCGCAGTATCAACATTTACCTGCTTGATACCAGTTGAAAGTCTGGAATACAGAGTCGTGCCAGTAATGGAGATTACGATCAACGAAAGCAGAATTGTAGAAAGAACAACACGAAGGGCTAGAGAGTGCGTCTTTTGCGCACCATTGCTACGCATTTACTGGCCGCCGGCTTTGTAACCAACACCTCGCACGGTTACGACTATTTCAGGATGCTCTGGATCATGTTCGACTTTGGCACGTAGACGTTGCACGTGAACGTTAACGAGGCGGGTATCTGTGGAATGGCGATATCCCCAAACTTCGCTGAGCAAAGCATCGCGGGAAAAGACTCGACCCGGTTCGCGAGCTAGTGCGACTAGTAGATCAAATTCGAGTCTAGTTAGCGCAATCTGTTTGCCAGCCCGTGAAACTTGGTGAGCAACAACATCGATTACTAAATCTGCAATCGTAAGCAGCCCTGAAATATCAGTATTTGTTCGTCGCAAACGTGTACGGATTCGAGCAATTAATTCAGAAGGGTGTCTAAATGGCTTAACCATGTAATCATCAGCACCTGCCTCAAGACCACGTACAACATCGTGGGTATCACCTTTCGCAGATAGCATCACGATCGGAACCATGGATTCAGCCCTAATCAATTTACAAACTTCAATGCCATCTAATCCTGGCAGCATCACATCTAGCAAAACCAAATCTGGTGGATTATTGCGAAAAACATCTAGAACTTCATCGCCTCGACTTACTAAATCCACGTCGATGCCGGCACCGGTCAAAACGATGCCGAGCATCTCCGCCAGATCCTGATCGTCATCG
>CAZFZK010000133.1:0-318 GCA_964523605.1 uncultured Candidatus Planktophila sp.
CCCGATCGAAGCGCGTGGCTCGCGCCGATTGCCATATCTTGCCCCAAAAGTTCGACGAAAGAGCGGATTTCTAGCGCCATTTGGGTTACGAATTCGTTAGAGTCGGCATCACTATGAACTTTACTGTGAAAGAAGCCATCGACTGGTTCAGCGGCGCTCCGCTACGCATCCTGCTGGTTTTACTCGTTGCAATCGCAATTCAATCCTTTGGAAAACGTGCCATCACCCGAGCCATGAACCGATTGGCTACTGCTGATCTGCGCCCTGGTTTGAGAGGTGTCGGAACTCGCCAAAAAGAGCGAGCTAAGACAACTGGCA
>CAZFZK010000133.1:395-3004 GCA_964523605.1 uncultured Candidatus Planktophila sp.
TTCAGTTATCTGGCTAATTGCATTTGCCACAGTGCTGGGCGAATTTGGATTTAATCTAGGCCCGATCATTGCATCCGCCGGCGTCATTGGTGTTGCCCTTGGTCTCGGTGCTCAAACAATTGTGCGCGATGTGCTCTCTGGAATCTTTATGTTGGTCGAAGACCAGTACGGAGTTGGCGACACAGTTGAAGTTCTGGAAATTAAAGGAACTGTAGAAAAAGTTGGGCTACGTATTACAACTGTGCGAGATAGCAACGGAACTCTTTGGTATTTGCGTAATGGCGAAATTCTTAAAGTTGGTAACTCAAGTCAATCTGCTTGATTAACTAATCCGGCTGCTGCCATTTCTAGATAGCCCCATAAAACTTCTTTTTGGTCTGGCTTGATTTCGACCCCATCAACAGCTTTGCGCATTGCGTTGATCCAAGCATCATGTGCTGCACGGTTAATGTGAAAACCAGCATGACGCATTCGCAAACGAGGGTGTCCGCGCTCTTCGGAATAAGTTGTTGGCCCACCCCAGTATTGCTCAAGGAACTTCTGCAAACGTTCGGCAGCGCCTTTCAGATCTGAATCCGGATACATGGGACGCAGAATTGGGTCTGTCGCAACATGGGCGTAGAACTGCGAAATTAAATCAGCAAAAAATGCTTGCCCGCCAACTTCTTCGTAGAAACTCAATTAACTCGTAGCCAAACTGCGGTATCAGTTGGCAACTTATCGCCAGCTAGCGGACCGCTGGAAAGTAATACTTCAGCCCCGGCAGGAAGATCTATTTCATCGCCGAAATTTACATAGCAAACGAAATTTCCAGGGCGGGAAAATGCAATAACTTCATCGTTAACTTCAAGCCAAGTCATCGGGCCATCGCCTAAACCAGCTTCAGCCTTACGGATAGCAAGAGCTTTGCGATACATAGTCAGTGTCGAATCGGGTTTTCCATCTTGCTGGCTGGCTGCAAACTTGCCCCACCAATCACTCTGTGGCAACCATGCTTCAACTGGCTTTAGCGATTGATTTGCTGAAAAACCAAATGCGCCGGTTGGTTCGTGATGCCAAGGCAGCGGCACACGACAACCATCGCGACCACGATCAACTTTGCCACTCATTACCCAACGAGGGTCAGTTAAACGATCTTCTGGAATATCACGAACTTCAGGAAGAGCTAACTCTTCGCCTTGATAAACATATGCGCCACCAGGTAGTGCCAACATCAACATTGCACCAGCGCGAGCACGACGAGTTCCGCGTTCCAAGTTAAATTTTTTTGGATCCCCTTGGCGATGAAGCGTTGATTTATCAACGTTTAATAGCCCTAAGTCAAAGCGATCAACTGAGCGAACTAAATCGTGATTGTTAAATACCCATGAAGATGGCGCACCGACTTCAGCCATGGCTGCCATCGAAGTAACAATGCGCCCCTTAATCTCGGCAGCATCCCAAAGCGTGATTAGGAAATCAAAGTTAAAAGAGTTAGCTAATTCATCAGGGCGTAAGTAACGCGCGATGCGAGTTGCCGGACTTACCCATGCTTCAGCAACTGCCATGCGATCACCAGGATATGAATCAAGGATCTTGCGCCAAGACCGATGAATATCGTGCACGCCTTCTTGATCCCAGAACGGATGTTGAGTAGCTGATAACATCTCATTGCCTTTTTCTGGCTCAACAATATCTGGCAGACCTTCGGCTTTGATCATTGCGTGCGCCACGTCGATACGGAAACCATCGACTCCTAGGTCTAGCCAGAACTTAAGAATGTTTTCAAAGTGTTCGCGAACTTCAGGGTTTTCCCAATTGAAATCAGGTTGTTCGGTTGCAAAAATATGTAAGTACCACTGCCCTGGTTTGCCATCAGCTTCGATTACACGTTGCCAAGCATCGCCACCGAAAACAGAAGGCCAGTTATTCGGTGGCAGTTCACCGTTCTTGCCTTTGCCGTCTAGGAAATGAAAACGCTCGCGCTCTTTGCTGCCAGGTGCTGCCTTAAGCGCCGCTTGAAACCATTCATGTTGATCGCTGCAATGGTTTGGCACAATGTCGAGCAGAATTCGAATTCCGATCGCATGCGCTTCAGCAATAAGTGACTTTGCATCAGTCAATGTGCCGTAATCAGGTTCGATATCAAAATAGTTCGCAACATCGTAGCCATGATCTTTTTGTGGCGATGGAAACCAAGGAGTAATCCAAATTGAATCAATGCCAAGTTCTTTCAAATATGGCAGACGCGAACGAATACCGTTGATATCGCCAATGCCATCGCCATTGCTATCTGCGAAAGAACGGATATAGATCTGATAAGTAACTGCATCGCGCCACCAAAGACGCTCAGAACGTGGCGCTAATTGCATTCCTTAAGCCTCTAGGTAACCAGCTAAAAAGTCACGCTCTTCTTGTGAAAGTGGGCGTGATTTCTTAGTCTCCATAGACACAGCTACTTGAACCGTGCGACCACGAGCATGTAATCCATGCGCGCTACTTAATTCATATGCCAATTCAAAAGATGAGTTGCCGATCTTGGCCACCCAAATTGCGACATCTAAATCAAAGCCACCTTCATAGATCGGCACGATGAAATCAACTTCGGCGCGACCAACCACCATGTCAGC
>CAZFZK010000133.1:3014-3355 GCA_964523605.1 uncultured Candidatus Planktophila sp.
TTACGTGAGTACCAAGTGAAATCAGCCCGTGCTTCTTGAATATAAGTTAAGTAAGTCGCGTTGTTAACGTGCCCAACACCATCTAGATCGTCCCAGCGCACATGAGCTTTAGTTAGGTGACGCATTAACGAGTTAGCTTTCGGTAAGTAGCACGATGAGGGCGAGAAGCATCAGCACCGAGACGCGAGATTTTATTCTCTTCATATGATTCAAAGTTTCCTTCGAACCAGAACCACTTTGATTCACCTTCGTAAGCCAAGATGTGTGTTGCAACGCGGTCAAGGAACCAACGATCGTGCGAGATCACCACGGCGCAACCAGGAAATTCAAGTAACGCGTTT
>CAZFZK010000134.1:0-3343 GCA_964523605.1 uncultured Candidatus Planktophila sp.
ACAGCTGATTCAACAATCTTCTCTTTCTTCACATAATGAGAGAAACGATCGTGCCCGCCATCATCTTCTTGTAATTCTGGGCGAGTAAGTAAATCGCCATCGGTTTGCGCATCTTTGCCAGGACGCGAGAAGAATCCCATTCGCTGCATCATGGCTAAATCTTACCCTGCACATAATTAGAGCTGCATGTCGATGCCATTTAGTCGGCTGATTCAGCACCGTTAGGTCAATTCGCGGATAGATATGCGCAGGGTAGAATCCTCTAATGAAAGACTTACTGCGCACTTCTGATTTAAGCCGAGCTGATGTTGAGCTGCTGCTTAATACCGCTGCAGATTTTGCGGCGAATCCATTGCGCTCAAATACTGCGCTGGCAAATAAAAGCGTAGCTATTTACATGACTAAGCCTTCAACTCGAACCAGATTGGCTTCAGAAACCGCAGTTGCTCATCTTGGTGGAACTCCGATTTTTATTCGTGGCGATGAACTGCAACTAGGTCGCGGCGAAACCATTGCTGATACCGCAAAAATCATCAGTGGCTATTGCGATGCATTAATAATTCGCACATTTGCGCAATCTGATGTAAACGAACTTGGTGCTAACGCATCAATTCCAGTTATTAATGGTTTAACCGATGATGATCACCCAACTCAATTGCTGGCTGACTGGGTAACGATTCGCGAAAATTTCGGTAGTGATATCGCTGGACGCAAATTTGTTTATTTAGGTGATGGAAACAATATGGCGCATGCTTGGCTGACCATGGGTGCAATCATGGGTGCACATGTAGTTGCCGCAACACCAACTGGTGCTTGGGCACCTGATGCAACTGTTGTCGCGCAAGCCAAAGCAATTGCAGCTACAACAGGTGCGACTATTGAAGTTACTAATGATCCAGAAGCTGCTGCAAAAGATGCCAGTGTTTTATACACCGATGTCTGGATGTCGATGGGTGACCCAGAAGCTGAGCGAGCCGAAAAAACAAAAGCCCTTTCTCCATTTGCAGTCTCACAACAATTAATGGATCTGACTGCAAAGGATTCCATCTTCATGCATTGTCTACCGGCGCATCGTGAGGAAGAAGTCGCTACCTCTGTTATTGATGGCCCAAAGTCAGTTATTTGGCGCGAAGCTTTCCATCGTCGCACCACGATTCAGGCATTGTTGTATCACTTAACCCGTGGTGAGCTACAAGGTCGCTAGTTCGACTTAGTCGTTCCAAAAAGTGAGATATTCGAGGCTAAATAAGCCTCATTCTGAGGGATACATCTCACGCACCTCGCGACATACTGAAGGGTAAGCGGTAGTTTTCACCTATGTTAATTGCCGTTCCTAAGGAAATACGTGAGGGTGAAAAGCGCGTAGCGCTAGTACCCGATGTCATCAATAAATTGACTCGCTTAGGTCTCGATGTAGTCATCGAATCTGGTGCTGGCCTACATTCGCAAGCAAGTGATGCCGAATATGTAGCAGCTGGTGCCAAGGTTGAAAGCGGTGATGTCTTAAAGAGCGCCGATGTAGTTCTATCGGTTCAACCACTTACTCCTGTACAAATGGCAACGCTGAAAAAAGGCGCAGTAACAATTTCTTTCCTATCTGTTGTAACTGCGGCAGATTCGATTGATGCTGCAGCAAGTGCTGGAGTAACAGCATTCTCACTCGAATTAGTACCACGTATTTCTCGTGCGCAATCAATGGATGCGTTAACTTCGCAAGCGCTTTGCGCCGGTTATCGCGCCGCAATTGTTGGAGCCGAACTTTCACCACGTTTCTTCCCACTCTTAATGACTGCAGCTGGCACAGTGACACCTGCTCAAGTTCTAGTACTTGGCGCCGGCGTTGCAGGCTTACAAGCAATTGCAACAACTCGTCGACTTGGCGCAGTTGTTTCGGCATATGACGTACGTCCATCTTCTGCTGATGAAGTTAAATCAATGGGTGCAACTTTCATTGAACTTGAATTGGAATCACTTGAAGGTGCTGGTGGATATGCGCGCGAGATGACTGAAGATCGTGCAGCTAAGCAGCGCGAATTATTAACGCCATACATTGCTAAATCACATGTACTTATTACTACTGCAGCCGTTCCTGGTCGCACAGCGCCTCGATTAGTTACAGCTGAAATGGTTAATTCGATGGCACCGGGCACCGTAATTGTTGACTTAGCTGCTGAAACTGGTGGCAATGTCGAAGGTTCTAAGCCTGGCGAAATAGTGATTACCGCTAACGGTGTTCACATTTGGGGCGGTAAAGATGTGCCAAGCCAGCTGCCTTTCCACGCTTCTAGCCTCTATTCACGCAACGTGGTCAACCTGTTAACACTGTTAACAGTGCCACCAGCCGAAGGTACACCAGCAGCGCTAAACCTTAACTTTGAAGATGAAATCATCGATGGCTCAGCCGTCACTCATGCTGGATCTCGACGTGGTGGAGGGGCTAAGTAAATGGAACCGATTGCAATCATTTCGATTTTCGTACTGGCGGTATTCGTTGGTTTTGAAGTCGTATCTAAAGTTTCATCAACGCTACACACTCCATTGATGTCCGGTGCTAACGCAATTCACGGTGTGATTCTTGTGGGCGCGATTATCGTGGCTTCACATAGCGAAACTAATCTTGAACTTGGACTTTCAGTTGCTGCGATTATTTTGGCAACGATAAACATGATCGGTGGTTTCGTCGTGACTGACCGAATGCTCGAAATGTTTAAGGGTAAGAAGTCCGAGAAGAAGGAGGCCAAATAATGAGCACCTTCGTATATGACTTAATCGGACTTAGCGCCGGTATCTGTTTCATTCTGGCACTTAAAGGTTTGTCTTCACCTAAGAGTGCTCGTCGCGGTAACTTAATCGGTGCACTTGGTGCAACGATTGCAACCGTCGTTATTTTCTTCTATGCGATGCCAGCTAAAAATGGCAATGCAACTTCGCTTCCGATTAACAACTTAGGTTGGATTCTGGGTGCGATGGCCGTTGGCACTTTGATCGGTGTTCCCGCCGCGAAAAAAGTCCAGATGACTCAGATGCCACAACTTGTTGCGTTGTTTAACGGTGTTGGTGGTGGCGCAGCAGCGCTTGTTGCAATCGTGGAGTACCTAAACCTTGGAACTGATGCAACTACCGCCGAAGTCATTGCAACCGTATTTACCGTTGTGGTTGGCTGTGTTTCATTCAGCGGCTCAATTATTACCTTCCTAAAGCTGCAAGAACTTATGACTACACGCCCAGTGGTATTTCCTGGTGGCCGCTTTGTAATTGCCGGCACTTTGGTTGCTGTCCTAGGCGTTTCAGGCTGGGTTGTAGTGGCTCTAGGCACCACGCCGCTACTGATTTTGGCTGGTTT
>CAZFZK010000135.1:0-3256 GCA_964523605.1 uncultured Candidatus Planktophila sp.
TGCGCTCTTGTGATTCTGACATCAAGATTTCTTCTGGTGAAAGTGATGGGTCGCGAAGCGGAACTTTGTCTAGTTGCACTTGCATTCCGCCACTGCCGCCGGAAGCGAGCTCGCTGGTTGCGCAAGAAAGTCCGGCGCCACCAAGATCTTGAATACCAACAACTAAATCTTCAGCAAAGATTTCTAGGCTGCATTCGATCAAAACTTTTTCGACAAACGGGTCGCCAACTTGAACACTTGGTCGCTTCGCTGGGCCACTTGCACCAAAAGTTTCAGAAGCTAGAACTGAAACGCCACCAATGCCATCGCCGCCAGTTTTGGCACCGAAGAGCACAACTAAGTTGCCGGCACCTGATGCTTTAGCTAATTTGATTTGATCATGGCGCATTACGCCTACGCAGAGTGCGTTAACTAGCGGATTACCTAAATAAGTTTGATCGAAAGTTATTTCGCCACCGATATTTGGAAGGCCGAGGCAGTTTCCATAACCGCCGATTCCAGCCACGATTCCAGGTAAAACCCGCTTGGTATCAGGGGCATCGGCTGGGCCAAAGCGAAGTGGATCCATGACGGCAATTGGGCGAGCACCCATCGTCAAGATGTCGCGCACGATTCCGCCGACGCCAGTTGCTGCACCTTGGTATGGCTCGATAAATGATGGGTGGTTATGAGATTCAATTTTAAAAGTTACGGCGTAACCCTGACCAACATCAACAACGCCAGCATTTTCGCCGATACCAACTAAGAGCGCATCGCTATGTGGGGCTTTCTCACCGAATTGCTTTAAGTGCACCTTGGAAGATTTATATGAGCAGTGCTCTGACCACATAACTGAATACATCGCGAGCTCAGATGAGGTCGGGCGACGATTAAGAATCTCTTTGATGCGCGCGTATTCATCGGGCTTTAAACCAAGTTCGGCAAATGGTTGTTTGGTATCGGGTGAAGTTTGCGCGATTGCGACGGTATCTAGTGCCATCACTTGCCTACCAACGCAGTTAAGACTGAAGTAAAGAATGGCAAACCATCTGTTGAAGGGCCAGTTAGTGAATCAATCGCGTGCTCTGGGTGTGGCATGAGGCCAACCACATTGCCGCGTTCATTTGTAATGCCGGCAATTAAGTTGCGCGAACCATTTGGATTCTCGCCAACGTAGCGAGCAATAATGCGATTGTTAGCTTCGAGGGATTTTAAAGTTTCATCATCACACTGGAAAGAACCTTCGCCGTTTTTAAGCGGGATCACAATTTCTTGACCCTTAATGAAGTTAGAAGTCCAAGCACTTGTGGTGTTTTCAATCTTTAGCTTTTGATCACGGCATAGGAAATGTAATTCGTGATTGCGGGTGAGCGCACCTGGCAAAAGATGAGCTTCGCAGAGAACTTGGAAACCATTGCAAATACCAAGTAGCGGCATGCCTTTATTTGCTTGGGCAATAATTTCAGTCATCACTGGGGCAAAGCGCGAGATCGCACCGCAGCGTAAGTAGTCACCGTAGGAAAAACCACCAGGCAAAATAATGGCATCGACGCCCTTTAGATCGGCATCGCCGTGCCAGAGCGAAACGGCCTCGGCGCCTGCGTATTTAACTGCTCGGGCGGCATCTCGGTCATCGAGAGTGCCCGGAAAAGTCACGACTCCAATGCGCATACTTATTCAGCCCTAACGGTGAAAGTCTCGATAACTGGGTTTGCTAGTAATACTTCGGCAGCTTTTTCAACTTCGGCAATTTGGGCCGCGGTTACATCACCATCGACCGTAATCTCAAAGCGCTTGCCTTGACGAACATCGGTAGCAAAGGCGAATCCCAATCGGGGCAGAGCGGCAGCAACAGCCTTACCTTGTGGATCTAAAATCTCTGGCTTGAGCATTACATCGACCACGATTTTTCCCATTGTCTTATCCCCTTTGTTAGTTCTTCAAAACTTATGCTGCTTTGAATTTGGTGCCGGTAATACGTTCAAACGCTTCGGTGTAACGGTGCGCAGTTTTCTCAACAATCTCAGTTGGTAGTGCTGGTGGGTTACTCTCGCGATCCCAGCCGCTGCTAACTAAATAGTCGCGCAAATATTGTTTATCAAAAGAAGGTTGAGATTTTCCGGGTTGCCAAACGGCGGCATCCCAGAAGCGTGAAGAATCTGGCGTTAGAACTTCATCGCCCAGAGTCATAACGCCATGGGCGTCTACGCCGAATTCAAATTTAGTATCAGCCAAGATAATGCCCCGCTCTTTAGCAATTTCGCTCGCTGCGTTATAAATCTCAAGGGTTAGGTCGCGCAGTTCAGTTGCAGTTTCGGTGCCCACAATTTTGGTCGCAGCCAGAAAATCAATATTTATATCGTGATCGCCAATTTCAGCCTTTGTGGCTGGTGTAAAAATGCTAGTTGGAAGTTGTGAGCCATCTTGTAACCCAGCTGGCAAATCATTGCCGCAAACTTTTTGATCGTTTTTGTATTCAGCCCAGCCACTGCCAGTTAAATAACCGCGGGCAACGCATTCAATTGGATACATAGTTAGCGGTTTTGCAATTACCGAGCGTCCAGCAACTTCAGTAGGCACATCACTACTGATGATGTGGTTTGGTACTAAGTGCTTAAGTTGCTCAAACCACCAGAGCGATAACTGCGTTAAAACCGCGCCTTTATTAGGGATTTCGGTGGGTAAAACCCAATCGAAAGCCGAGACCCGATCGCTAGCCACGATTAATAAATTGCCAGTTTCATTTGTATAGAGCTCGCGAACTTTTCCGGTGCGCAAGTGAGTCCACCCAGTTATCGCAGGCGCTGGCGGTGGGCCAGCTAGGCCAAAGCCGCTCACCTGATGGCGCCGGGTTTGTACTGCGCAGCGGCAGGGTGCGCGGAAGTAATCGCTTCGATGCGACTAACAACTCGAGCTACTTGTTGGCGAGCATCGCCAGTAAATTCAATTGGATCACTGATTAACGCTTTAAGGGCAACCGCATCAAGTGGAATTCGTGCATCTGCTGCAATCGCGGCAAACATAGTGTTTGGTTTTCCTTCGCGCATTGCCAGAGCTGCAGCAACTGCGTGTTCTTTAATTACTTCGTGGGCAACTTCGCGACCAACGCCAGCCTTAACTGCAGCCATCAGAATTTTGGTTGTGGCTAAGAATGGCAAGTAACGTTCTAGTTCAGTTGCAATTACGGCCGGGAAAGCACCGAACTCAGCGATCACAGTTAAGAAAGTTTCAAGCAAGCCATCAATAGCGTAGAAAGAATCTGGTAGCGCAACGCGAC
>CAZFZK010000136.1:0-1617 GCA_964523605.1 uncultured Candidatus Planktophila sp.
AACTTTTAGCGTTACTACCCTTGGAGAGTTGATTGAGTTTTAAGCAAGTTCCCTACAGTCGCAGCAATCGTAAACGGATCAATCGGGTGTGTTACCACGCCATCTGCCCGAGACCACCCAGCCAGCCAAGCATCTTCGGCTCGACCGGTAATTACCAAGATCGGCGGGCAATTAAATAACTCATCTTTTAATTGGCGAGCTAGGCCCAATCCACCTTCAGGGACAGCTTCACCATCAAGAATGAAAATATCAGCGCTTTTCTTATCGTCGATAAAACTCTTCACAGCATTACCAGTAGCGAATTCGAGGATTTTATGTTCCGCGAAATCCACCGAAATTCGTTTCCCAAGGGCGCTCTTAATCGAATTTCTAACCGATGAATCATCGGAATAAATCGCGATAATCAAAGAGCGGTTTGCCGTCATGGCTCGAGTTTAGCGAGCAAAATCAATTCCTTTTGGCCACCCCTACCGGTTTTAAGCGGGATGCGTTTCACCACTTATACGAGGAAAAAGGGCTTCCCCCAACCCACTTAAGTCGGAGGAATCCCAACAAATCGGGAATAATCGCTTACATGTCTAGCGCCAATTCCAGCATCGGTACATTGCCAAGAAAAGTTAATCGTCCCAATATCGTTGCGGTGGGCACAATTGTTTGGCTATCTAGCGAATTAATGTTTTTTGCCGCGTTATTCTCAATGTATTTCACTACTAGATCTGTTCAAGGTCCAAAAGTTTGGGCCGAATCAACCGGGTTGCTAAATATTCCATTCGCCGCTCTTAACACAACTGTTTTGGTGCTCTCTTCGGTTACTTGCCAATTTGGAGTATTTGCCGCAGAACGTTTTCAAGCTTCTCGTACCGGAAAATTATGGCAATTTAAAAAATGGGGCATGCGAGAATGGTTTGCACTAACTTTCTTAATGGGCGCTTTCTTTATCGGTGGCCAAGTATACGAATATGCAAAATTAGTTTCTGAAGGTATCTCACTTTCCGCGCAAGCTTATGGATCAGTTTTTTACATAACAACTGGTTTCCATGGAATGCACGTTACTGGTGGCTTAATTGCTTTTCTTGTAGTTTTAATCCGAGTATTCAAAGCCCAGAAGTTTGGCCATAAGCAAGCTACTACCGCAATTGTGGTTTCTTACTACTGGCACTTCGTCGACATCGTTTGGATCGCGCTCTTCTCTGCGATCTACTTAATAAAGTAGGAAGACGGGTAATGAATTTCATTTCGCGATACCGCCGATCTAAATTCTTTGGTCCAGCTTTATTAGCCGCGGCGCTATTTATTCTTGGTACTACTTACTCCGTTGCAAGTGCAACAACTTTCAAAGCTGTCACACCTGCTTCCGATAAGACCACTCTTGTCGCTGAAGGAAAAGAATTATTCGCTCGAGGCTGTTCCTCTTGCCATGGCTTAAATGCTGAAGGTGGATCAATCGCACCATCGCTGCTCGGTGTAGGCGCTGCATCTGTTGATTTCCAAGTTGGTACCGGTCGGATGCCGATGGCAGATATGAGCGTGCAAGCATCGCGAAAAACACCAGTTTATGATGAAGCTCAAACGGCTGCTCTGGCTGCTTATGTAGCTTCGCTCGCCCCTGGCCCTGCT
>CAZFZK010000136.1:1627-2885 GCA_964523605.1 uncultured Candidatus Planktophila sp.
CTTCGATAAAGAGTGCAGATTTAGCTTGGGAACGTTCTGGTGATACTGCCCAAGGCGGCGAACTATTTAGAACTAACTGCGCCATGTGCCATAACTTTGCTGGTCAAGGTGGAGCACTTAGCCAAGGAAAATATGCACCATCTGTAATGGGTGCAGAACCTGGTCAAATTTACGAAGCGATGATTACCGGTCCACAATCAATGCCGGTCTTTTCAGACAAGATTATTACACCAGCTGAGAAACTTTCAATTATTAAATGGATTAAATCTGCAGAAGCTGAACCTAGTCTTGGTGGCGCATCTTTGGGAAGAACTGGTCCAGTAACTGAAGGTTTACTCTCTTGGACACTTGGCATCGGTGGCTTAATCGGTGTTGCGGTATGGCTAGCTTCGAAAGCGCGGTAATTAAATGACAACTGATAACCATTCAAAAGAAATTGCACCGTTAAGCGATCCAGGAATTCCAGAGCACGTACACCGAAGAACCGATACCGATCCTAAAGCTGCTAAAAAAGCAGAACGTCAAGTAGCAATACTTTTCTCAATTTCTGCAATCGGAACAATTTTATTTGTTTACTCTTACACCTTTATGTCAGAAGATATATTTGTTTTCCTCCCAGTAATGGGCAGTACAAATGCGAAGCAACTATTCCTAGGGCTAGGAATGGCAATCTCGCTATTCTTTATTGGTTTGGGCGCAGTCCATTGGGCTAAAATGTTGATGCCAGATAATGAAGTTATTGCGCATCGCCACGAATTCAGATCCGAAGAATCAGATCGCGAAGATTTTGTTAAAACAGTTAAAGCTGGTGCAGAAGCTGCAGGCCTTGGTCGTCGCTCCCTCATCAAACGTTCCCTCGGTGCCGCTCTTGGTTTAGTCGGGCTTACACCGCTGCTATTACTACGTGATTTAGGCCCACTTCCTAAGGATGATTTCACTAAAACTTCTTGGAAAGCCGGTACTCGATTAGTTACTGACCCTGGGAACCGACCAATTAAGCCATCCGATTTAGAAGTAGGCGCAGTGGCCCAAGTTCTTCCTGAACTTCAATCCGGCGAGCTTCGTAAGCTAGAAGATATCGGCAAAGACGCAGTACTTCTGATTCGCATTCGTCCAGAAGAATTTCAACTTGATGCCGAACGTCTCTCTTGGACTCATGAAGGCATCATCGCCTTCTCAAAGATTTGTTCACATATGGGATGCGCTGTTGCACTTTATGAACAACAAACCAAGCATCTACTCTGTCCATGCCATCAAT
>CAZFZK010000136.1:2895-3230 GCA_964523605.1 uncultured Candidatus Planktophila sp.
GATGTGACGCGAGCTGCCAAAGTTATCTTTGGCCCATCTGCTCGACCTCTGCCACAATTAGCGCTGATGGTTGATGCTGATGGTTATCTAGTAGCAAAGCAACCATTTACCGAACCTGTCGGACCTAGTTTCTGGGAGCGTGATTCAGCATGAGTGCAAAAGAGCGGGCTGCGGGAGCAGTAGCCAACTATGTAGATGAACGTACTGGTGCTGCAAAATGGATGAAGAAGAATTTAACTAAAGTATTTCCTGATCACTGGTCGTTCATGCTCGGTGAAGTTGCGCTTTACTCATTTATAATTTTGTTACTTTCTGGAACATTCTTAACTTTCTGG
>CAZFZK010000137.1:0-3203 GCA_964523605.1 uncultured Candidatus Planktophila sp.
GTTATAAGATAAATGTTGAGTCAAAGAAAACTTTAAAAAATGCGGTAATGCGTGCAAGTCGTGGCGAACGAGTTAGAACTCGAACCGTTGAAGCAGTTAAAAACTTAACTCTTGATATTCCACATGGATCAGTTGTTGGAATTGTTGGAGCCAATGGTGCAGGTAAATCAACTTTGATGAGATCTATTGCTGGAATTCTGCCGCCAACTTCTGGTCGAATTTCAGTAAACGGAAAGATTTCAACTTTACTGGCACTTGGAGTTGGCTTTAATCAAGCATTATCTGGTCGAGATAATATTATTTTAGGTGGTTTGGCGGCTGGTATGAGTAGGTCAGAAATTGAAAGCCAAACTGATTCGATTGCGGAGTTTGCCGATCTTCCAGAGGGTTTTATTGATATGCCAGTTCGAACTTATAGCGCTGGTATGTATAGCAGAGTTGCATTTTCCGTAGCTGTAAACATGACGCCAGATATTTTGCTCCTTGATGAGGCACTTTCTGCTGGCGATGCTGCCTTTAAAGAAAAATCATTCAATCGGATGCGCCAACTTTGTGCAGAAGCTAGGACAATATTAATCGTCTCGCATGCACTCTCATCATTAAACGAACTATGCGATCAAGCAATTTGGTTGCATAAAGGACAAATGCTTGCTTCTGGAAAACCAGAGGAAATTACCGAACAATACTTAAAGTTTTTAAACGTTGGTGAACTTCCCTCTAGTTATGAAGATTTATAGAGGTAATACGAAAAATACGGCAGTAATTAGAGCTGCTAAGGCAGCTGATTTAAGTAAAATAGAAATTGCGGTTTTACGATCTGCCTTACGATCTTCTGCTGATTGAACTTTTGTAATTTTTCCCAATCTTTCAAAGTTAAAAGTTCCTGCAAATCCGTAAGCGAGACAGAACTTACTTCTAGATTGCACAAAGCCAATTGAAAATACCAGTGCTGGTATAAAAATTGATAGTCGAGATGTTCTACTTTGGTCAGTTGCTAAAAGTGCAGTTGCAGAAGATACTGTCAAAAAAATTCCAAAAAGAGCTACTAGCTGTCGCTGCCTAATTTCACCTTTACCAATGTTGCAAGTACCTGGAATATATTCGCTACTCACTTAAGCCTCTTCTCGTTCTTCATCATCATTCCAAACTTCATACTCATCACTTTCAGAGCGAGCAAGCCAATTAAATAAAGTTTTAGCTGCGCCAAAGACAATTAAAATCCCAGCAAGAAATGCTATTAACCTTTTAAAAGCTTTGATCATGGGATAAATCTACTACTTCTCACAAACTCAGGTTGCTAGAAGCCCTCACTGGCGAGTTTTTTCAGTGGGTCACCTGAGAGTCTAAAAACTGTCCACTCATCCATCGCAACAGCGCCAAATGATTTATAGAAATCAATAGCGGGTTGATTCCAATCAAGTACCCACCATTGAAATCTTGGATATCCCTGCTCAACACAAATCTGTGCCAATCGGACCAGTAATGCTTTACCGTGACCGGCACCTCGATGCTTTGGATCGACAAATAAATCTTCTAAATACAAACCATGTTTACCAAGCCAAGTTGAGAGATTTAAATGCCAAATTGCTATTCCAGTTACCACGCCATTCTCTTCTGAGAGCAAGCAGTGCGCCTGTGGATTTTCACAAAAGAGTGATTGCTTTAAATCATCTATGGAAAGTACTACCTCGTGCGGTGCTTTCTCATATTCAGCAAGAGCATGAATAAATCTAAATACGTCTGGAAGATCGGCAACATCTGCCGAACGCACAATCACCGACATTTAGCTAATTTTTGCAGCAGCAAAAGCCGACTCTATGTCGGCCCATAGATCATCAGCACTTTCAATTCCAACTGAAAAACGAATTAAATTCTCTGGAATAGTCTGACTCTCAGTTGCCCACCTGCGGCGACGTTCCCAAATTGATTCAACACCACCTAATGACGTTGCATTGGTAATCAACTTAGATGAATCACACATTAAATCTATTTGGGCAGCAGTTGCATTAACTTCAAAGGAAATCATTGCCCCAAAGCCCTTCATAAATGTTTTAGCACGAGCATGGTAAGGATCTGTTGCAAGTCCCGGATATCTAACTTTTTTAATCCGTGAATCATTTGAAAGTCTCACTGCCAAATCCATAGCATTTTCTTGTGATCGCTGCATTCTAAGGGCAAAGGTTCGTAACCCTCGTAGTGCTAACCAAGATTCAAATGGCCCAGCAATTGCTCCGCCATACCTTCGAGCTTGTTCTAATCTGCCATAAAGTGCTTGATCATTTGTGCTAACTGATCCAAGTATCAAGTCACTGTGCCCAGAAAGATATTTCGTCACAGAATGAATACAGATATCAGCACCTAGTGAAAGTGGGTTCTGAATTAATGGAGTTGCTAGCGTATTATCAACTGCAACACCGCAACCACTTGCCTTGCTTGCTGAAATAACTTTAGGTAAGTCCACAACTTCAATGGCTGGGTTGGTGGGAGACTCCAGATAAACCATGGAAGCTCCTGGAATTGCCGCGAGTACAGCATCCGTATCAGCTAAGTCAACAAATCTGACCTTTAATCTTTCAACCTCATTCATCTTCTTCAACATTGTTGTTGTGCCCTGATAGCCATTATGGGACGCAACAATTACTGAGCCTTCTGGTAACAAAGAAAAAACTGAACTAATTGCTCCCATGCCAGATGAAAATATTAAAGTTTTACCACCCTCAAGAAGTGAGATCGCTTCTTCTAGAGCACTCCAGGTTTCATTGCCATATCGACCATAACCAACTGGGCCACCAGCATGAAATGTTGAGTTAAGTGCAATCGGTGGATTTAAAGCTCCATCAGACTGTTTTGTCGGGCGTCCTGCAGCCACAACCTTTGTCTCGAGTGAAAGTTTTTTCCAATCCTGCTCTTGATTCATAAGTGCAAGCCTAACTCATAAAGCATCATTACTTCTTCGGTTCAAGAATTAGTGCTACTGAATTAATGCACCAACGCTCATCAGTTGGCACTGCATAACCCTCGCCTTTAAAAACATGACCCAGATGAGACCCGCATGCTGCGCACCTAACCTCTGTTCTTACTCTTGGAAACAATGATCTATCTTCAATTAATTCAACCGCATCCTCTTTCGTTGGTTCATAAAAGGATGGCCAACCACACCCGGAGTGAAATTTTGTGTCAGATCTAAACAATGCTGCAGCACA
>CAZFZK010000138.1:0-3195 GCA_964523605.1 uncultured Candidatus Planktophila sp.
TTGGTCCAGCGAGCATTTCATCGGTTTCTTTATCTGTTAAACATCTAATTGGGTCGCTTTGGCCTACGCCTCTTTGATCAAAGCCCACAATGTCATATTTCTCGCGAATCGCGGCACTTACAATGTTTTCTGCGTTATACGCATAATCAAAAGCTGAGGCGCCTGGGCCGCCTGGATTCACGATCAGAGCGCCAAGTTTCTGTCTCTGGTCTGTTGCTTTGTATCTAATTACTTTTAAATGAAAGACATCACCCGTAATTTTATCGTAGTCAACTGGCACTAATAAAGTTGAGCATTCGAAATTTCCGTAACAATTTTGCCAATTGAGTTCTTGGTGCTGGAATTCTTTTAGTGTCCAATTTTTTGGTATCCCACTTAAGTTTAAATAAATTGGGAATGATACTAATACAGCAATAATTATTAGAAGTGAGAGGATTTTTTTCTTAGTCATTTCAACGAGCACATTAGCGCTTCAAGTGTTAGAAGCGGTGCGGTGTTGTGGGAAAGGTTTGTACGAGCTTGCATAATCGAATCAATTTTCTTTACCGTATGCTCTGGAGTTGTGGACTCTGCAATTTCCTGAACCTCACTTAGTAAATCGGTGTTTATTAAGTAATCCGTACTTCCCGATTGCAATAACATTACATCTCGATAAAGAGTTGCTATGTCTAAGAGTGAATTATCGATACTGTCACGAACTGCGCGCGTTTGACGTGACTTTTGTTCTTTTTCTAAGTCTTTTACAGCTTTCGATCCTCCTGAAATGAGGCCACGCCCGGTACCTTGATACGCATCTTGGAGTGATTTCAATTCTTTATCATCTCGTTCTTCAGAGCCAGATTCGGCATCTTGGGTGGCAAGTTCAAGGAGGGTGGCAGCGGCTCGAAATGCCGCTGAAATATCGTTTATTTTCAAGGGTAGGTTGAGTATTTGTAGTCGGCGAGATCGAGATTCTGAGTTGGTGGCTAGATATTTAGCACGACCGATATGACCTTGGGCAATGCGAGCGGCAAAGGTGGCCATATTTGGATCAATTCCGTCGCGAGAAGTTAAGAGTGCAACTATCGCTTCTTGAGAAGGTGTCCGAAGCAAAAGGTGGCGACAACGGGAACGAATTGTTGGAAGCACATCGGTAATTGTTGGAGCGCAAAGTAACCAAACGGTTCGAGCTCCTGGTTCTTCAATGGCTTTCAAGAGAGCATTTGCAGCAGCTTCAGTAAGTCGATCGGCATCTTCCATAACCACTACGCGCCAACCAGATACCGAAGGTGCCCACGAAGAACGAGAGAGTAATTCACGGACATCATCAATCTTTAACGAAAGTCCTTCGGTTTTAATTAGTTCGATATCAATATGGCTGCCATTTTGCGCGGTTGTGCAATCAATACAATCATTGCAACCGTTCTTCGGACAGAGCAGCGCCGCCGCAAATGCAATAGCGGCATTGGAGCGGCCTGAACCAGGTGGGCCTGTAAATAGCCAGGCATGTGTCATCTCTTGCGAAATGTCTTCTGAGTTCTTTGCTGCAGCAACTGCTTCTTTTAAGGTTGAAACTATTTGAGGTTGACCAATAATCGCATCAAAGGTTGACATGGAGATATTTCGAGATGCGTTCAGTTATGTCTTGGTGAATCTCTTCGATAGTGCGTCCAGCTTCAATAACTAGATAACGTTCTGGATCTAACGAAGCAAGTTGCAAATATTCATGGCGAACCCGATTATGGAAATCTAACGGTTCGGATTCAAGTCGATCTGCGCTCTTAATTCGTTGCAAGCCAATTTCGGGGTTTTGATCGAGAATGATTGTGATCGTTGGTGTTAAAGATTCGGTTGCCCAGCGTGAAATACGGGCTATTTCAGATGGATCTAGGACTCGTCCAGCACCTTGGTATGCGATTGAGGAATCAAAGTATCGATCGGTGATGACAATTTCGCCACGATCAAGTGCGGGACGAATAAGCGAGAAGACATGGTGTGCGCGATCGGCGGCGTACATAAGGGCTTCGGCACGTGGCGAGATTGCGCCGGTTTTATTATCTAAAAGTATTTTGCGTAAATCTTTTCCAAGTTCAGTTCCACCTGGTTCGCGCGAAAGAGTTACGGTTTTATTCTGAGATTCCAACCATTCTTTTAATAATTTAGTCTGGGTAGATTTACCAGAACCTTCGCCGCCTTCAAAAGCAATAAACAAACCTTTAGTTATTGGAGTTGTAATCGCACCAAGTTCGCCGCGTAAGGCGGATTTAATGTCGCTAAATAAGGAGACACCTGGGCGATCTTTCATTTGATGGTAAGAAATAATTCCAACTGTGATTGCAATTAGAGAAGAGAAGAACATGGTGAATGCTGCGCCGTTGTAAGTAAGGTGGATGTTCTGAATTTGGTAAGTATGTTCACCAATGGCTGCAGCAATAACTGGAGCTACTGCAAGCACGCCTACAAGTACTATTCGAATTAGCGATTGCACGAATGCAAAAGTGCGGCCACGAACATCATCAGCAACTTCCATGCCAAGCATTGTGAAGCCGGTTACCCAAGAGATACCGGCGAAAGCACCGAGCAGTACAACTATGAGAATTGCTAGCACTAAGTTTTGGATTAAAGCCAGGATGAGTAGGAAGAATCCGGAAGTTGTTAGAGCTGCACCAAAAAGTCGACGGCGTGAGAATTGTGCAAAGACTTTAGGGCCGGCGGCGATACCTAGTGCAAGCCCCGCGAAAACAGCGCCAAATAGCACTCCATAGGCAGCTTCACCAGCTTGGAGATCGCCAACAAATGTTCGAGCGAGACCAATAACTGCACCGGCGGCCACGAATGCGCCAAGCATGCCAAAAATGAGACCGCGAATAACTTTTGAGGAAGACACAAACTTCCAACCTTCAAGAAGTGAGCGGCCCACGCTTTCATTTACTTTATTTTTTTCGGATGGACCCTTTGGAATATCACTTAATCGATAGACGGTGAGCGCACAGAAGGCAAAGCTAAATGCGTTTATATAAAGAGCGATGTCCGCAGCTGACCCATGCTTCAAACTAAATGCCGCTGCGATTGCGCCGGAGATAAGAGCGAGGATTGAGAAAACTGCAGCTGCGATTGGTGCTGTGCCATAGGCAGCTAAGAGGCTTACTTGGTTTGCATTCTCAAGTTTATGTTTTGGAACTAAGTTTGGAACGGTTGCTTCTTTAGCTGGGCTCC
>CAZFZK010000139.1:0-1510 GCA_964523605.1 uncultured Candidatus Planktophila sp.
TTTTCGTATTTGCACCAATTCCAGATGGCAGATATGCACTCTTTGTATTACTTGCCGGGCAATTACTACTACTCGGCGCAATCATTGAAGGTATCGAGCTCTTGCGAAATCGAAATAGGATGCACACATGAGCCGCCGCCCCGATGGATTGCTTAACCACAACGTTCTAGAAGATGACAAAGGCCCACAAGATGCCTGCGGAGTTTTTGGGGTCTGGGCACCGGGCGAAGAGGTCGCAAAACTAGCGTTTTATGGGCTCTACGCCTTGCAACATCGAGGTCAAGAATCAGCTGGTATAGCTACCTCTGATGGCGAGCGAATCCTGATTTACAAAGATATGGGTTTAGTTTCACAAGTGTTTACAGAATCAGATTTAGCTGTTTTAAAGGGCAGCCTCGCAATCGGACACTGTCGCTACAGCACAACCGGTTCGAGCACTTGGGTTAACGCACAACCAACTTTGCGCCCAACTAAATACGGCACGATCGCACTTGCTCACAATGGCAATTTAACTAACACCGGTGATTTAGCAGAGCTAGTTTCCAAGTTAGACCCGACGCCTGCTCGAAATGGTCGCGGTGCTACAACTGACACTGAAATCATGACCGCACTCATTGCTTTGCAAAATGAGAAAAATGTTGAGGCAAGCGCACTCGCCGTTCTGCCACTTCTTGAAGGTGCGTTCTCGCTGATCTTTATGGATGAACACACTTTATATGCCGCTCGCGATCGTCACGGCGTTCGCCCATTAGTAATTGGTAAGTTAGAAACTGGTTGGGTAGTTGCTTCCGAAACTGCAGCCCTAGATATTGTCGGCGCCGCTTTCGTTCGCGAAGTCGAACCTGGTGAATTTATTGCAATCGATCAAGATGGTTTGCGTGCCCACCCATGGGCACCAGCCGAACCAAAAGGTTGCATCTTTGAATATGTTTATTTAGCTCGACCAGATACAACGATTGCTGGTCAAGGTATTCATGCAACTCGCGTAAAGATCGGTCAGCAATTAGCTAAAGAATTTCCTTGCGATGCTGATCTTGTTATTCCAGTTCCGGAATCTGGCACCCCAGCTGCCATTGGTTATGCCAAAGAGTCAGGTATTCCTTATGGTCTTGGTTTAGTTAAGAACTCATACGTTGGTCGTACTTTTATTCAACCGTCGCAAACAATTAGACAATTAGGTATTCGCTTAAAGTTAAACCCATTACGCGAAATCATCGAAGGTAAGCGCATTGTCGTTGTCGATGATTCAATCGTTCGCGGCAATACCCAGCGAGCGATCGTGCGCATGTTGCGCGAAGCAGGAGCCGCTGAAATTCACGTTCGAATCAGCTCTCCCCCAGTTAAATGGCCTTGTTTCTACGGTATTGATTTCGCTACTCGTGCTGAGTTAATCGCTAGTGGTTTAGGGGTTGAAGAGATTCGCCGATCAATCGGTGCTGATTCACTCGGTTATGTTTCAATCGAAGGCTTAGTCCAAGCAACTGCAGTTGAAGAATCAAAACTCTGCACA
>CAZFZK010000139.1:1520-3182 GCA_964523605.1 uncultured Candidatus Planktophila sp.
TACCCAATCACGATTCCGACAGATTTATCTGAAGGCAAGATGCGCCTTGAGATTACTGAGGTTAGCAAGGCAACGGAGCAGATCAGTGGCTGATTACAAAGACGCTGGCGTTGATATTGATGCAGGTGAGCGCGCCGTTGAGTTAATGAAAGCAAGTATTGCCAAAGCTTCACGCAAAGAAGTTATGGGTGGCATCGGTGGCTTCGCCGGTTTATTTGATGCAACAGCTTTAACCAAATTTAAGAAACCATTACTTGCAACTTCAACTGATGGAGTTGGCACTAAAACAGAGATTGCTCGCATGTTGGGTAAATACGACACCATCGGCGAAGATTTAGTTGCGATGGTCGTTGATGATTTAGTTGTTTGCGGTGCTGAGCCTCTGTTCATGACTGATTACATTGCAGTTGGCAAAGTTATTCCAGAACGTATTGCTGAAATTGTCAGCGGTATTGCGCGCGGCTGCGAAAAAGCAAACACCGCACTCATTGGTGGCGAGACAGCAGAACACCCAGGGCTACTTGGTGAAAATGAATTCGATATTGCAGGTGCAGCCACCGGTGCGGTCGACGCCGACAAATTACTTTCAGCAGACCTTGTAAAAGCTGGCGATGTTTTAATTGCTATGCCGGCTTCAGGTTTTCATGCCAATGGTTATTCATTGATCCGCCACATCATTAAAACTAAAAATCTTTCGCTTGACTTTGTCGTAACTGAATACAACAGAACAGCAGGCGAAGTTTTCTTAACTCCAACCGAGATCTACACACTTGATTGTTTAGCTTTGATTAAATCTTTAGGCGCTAACTTGCGCACTTTCGTGCACGTGACAGGTGGTGGCTTGGCCGAGAACACCGCCCGAGTTATTCCGGCTGGTCTATGCGCAACCTATGACCGCAGCACTTGGGCGCTTCCCGTTGAGATGGAGTTCATGGCTCGCATGGGCGAAGTCAGTCAGCCCGACCTCGAGCGCACCTGGAACGCAGGCGTAGGCATGGTCGCAGTTGTTGACCCTGAGGTAGCCGACCTCACCCTGAGATCGCTGGCAGCCCGCGGCATGAAGGCCTGGATTGCCGGTGAAGTACGCTCAGCGACAGGCAATTCAGGCTCAAACCAAGCCTCAGCACGCTCGACTTTGGAAGGTACCTACCAAGCGCGATAACCTACGCGCCTTGACGGATACAAAGTGAAAAAGGAGGTCGCCCATGGGTCGCGGCCGCGCAAAAGCAAAGCAAACTAAAGTTGCTAGAGATTTGAAATATAACTCTCAAGATATGGATCTAGATCGCCTAGCTAAAGAACTACATGGCGAAGCTCCAACCACAGATGAGAACGATAACGACGACCCTTTTGCTGAGGGCAATTACATTCCTCGCGCTTAATTACTAAGTTAGTTAGCCTGTAACTCATGACGCGCAGAACTCCTTATGTTGCAGCACTGCGCATTTACGAACCACTTTCAGCATTTGAACCAGCAGATCGTTTGCTCTGGGAAGAAGCGTTCCCGATTTACTCAACTGTTGAAGATGAACAAAACCGCGCAATGCAAAGATTAATTGCGCCAACTTATTTTTCTAATGTGGCAGATGGTGCTCACATTCTTGATCTCGAAGATGTTCGCTATGTGTCGCCTTGGTCTACGTCGACTAGAAGTTGGGCAGC
>CAZFZK010000140.1:0-3134 GCA_964523605.1 uncultured Candidatus Planktophila sp.
AAGATCAAGTCGATCGCATTGAACGCGCGATTTGCCCAGGCGAAGGTGCCTGTGGCGGTATGTATACAGCTAACACAATGGCCTCAATCGGTGAAGCAATTGGCTTGTCATTACCAGGGTCAGCAGCACCTCCTGCAGTTGATCGCCGTCGCGATGCATTCGCAGTTAAATCAGGTGCTGCAGTTGTTGAGTTGATTCGTCAAGGAATTACCACTCGAGATATTTTAAGCAAGAAAGCATTTGAAAATGCGATCACAATGTTGATGGCACTTGGTGGCTCTACTAACGCTGTATTGCACTTACTTGCGATCGCGCACGAAGCAGATGTTGATTTGGAAATTGATGACTTCCATCGCATCGGATCAAAGGTCCCGCTTCTTGGCGATCTAAAACCATTCGGTCGTTTCGTGATGTCAGATATGGATAAAGTCGGGGGAGTCCCAGTAGTTCTCAAAGCACTTCTTGATGCTGGTTTGCTACATGGAGATGCGCTAACTGTTACTGGCAAAACAATGGCGGAAAACTTATCTGAGATCGCACCACCAGATCCAGATGGCGAAATTCTGCGGGCAACATCAAAGCCAATGTCAGTTGGCGGTGGCATCACAATTCTTAAAGGTTCACTTGCTCCAGATGGCGCAGTTTGTAAGACCGCTGGTATCGGCATCGAAGAGTTTGAAGGACCTGCTCGAGTATTCGAACGCGAACAAGCTGCAATGGATGCTCTTGAAGATGGCACAATTCAAGCTGGCGATGTGGTTGTGATTCGATACGAAGGACCAAAGGGTGGTCCAGGAATGCGCGAAATGCTAATGATCACTGGTGCGATTAAAGGCGCGGGTCTTGGTAAATCAACTCTGCTCTTAACTGATGGTCGCTTCTCTGGTGGATCAACTGGATTATGTGTTGGCCATGTTGCGCCAGAGGCAGTAGATGGTGGGCCAATTGCTTTCATTAAAGATGGCGATCGAGTGCGCATCAATACCGTAACTCGCCAACTAGATCTCTTAGTTGACGAATCCGTTTTGGCCGAACGTCGCAAGGGCTTTAAGCCAGTGCCACATAAATACACCCGTGGCGTCTTGGCTAAATATGCCAAGTTGGTGGGCTCTGCTTCTGAAGGCGCAGTCTGCGACTAAGTCTGTGACCCAACAGACCCTCTCATAATTTGAGATGGTGATCTCAGGGGTTGACTCACACGCTCGACCATTGGAGAATATGGGCATGCGTTCATCAGTGGTGATCCGAAAGCGTGCGATCTAGCAACATCGATCGCGCGCTACCCTCAGTTGAAACTGAGGGTTTTTTCATTTAACCGTTTAACGCAAACGGCCGAGCGAGTAACGAGAGCGAAAGGAGTAACGAAGATGAGTCAAGTAACTGGAGCCCAGAGCCTAGTCAACAGCTTGGAAGCAGCTGGCGTTGATGTCATGTTCGGTATTCCTGGTGGTGCAATTTTGCCAGCTTACGATCCGATCTTTGATTCTAAAATTCGCCACATCTTGGTTCGTCACGAACAAGGTGCTGGCCACGCAGCAACTGGTTACGCCCAAGTTACTGGTCGCGTTGGTGTTTGCATCGCAACTTCAGGCCCAGGTGCTACCAACTTAGTTACACCGCTAGCTGATGCTGCGATGGATTCAGTTCCAGTTGTTGCAATCACGGGTCAAGTTCCATCCCTTGCTATCGGTACCGATGCCTTTCAAGAAGCAGACATTCGAGGCATCACCATGCCGTTTGCCAAACATAATTATTTGATCACTGACCCAGCCGAGATTCCGCGCGCAATTGCTGAGTCTTTCCACATCGCAAATACTGGCCGACCAGGACCAGTTCTAGTTGATATCGCTAAAGATGCGCTACAGAAGATGACTGATTTTAATTATCCAACTTCAGTTAACTTAAAAGGTTATCAACCAAAAGTTGAACCAAATGCGCAAGCGATCGCCGATGCCGCAGCTTTAATTACGCAATCTAGTAAGCCAGTTTTCTATGTTGGCGGCGGCGTTATCAAAGCCGATGCTCATCGCGAACTTCTTGAGATTGCTAATTTACTCGGTGCACCAGTTGTCACAACTTTGATGGCACGTGGTGCTTTCCCAGATAGTCACCCATTGCATTTAGGTATGCCTGGAATGCACGGCACAGTTGCCGCGGTTACTGCACTACAGAAAGCAGATCTACTAATCACGCTAGGTGCTCGCTTTGACGATCGCGTTACTGGCAAGCTTTCAACATTTGCAGTTAATGCCAAAGTAATTCACTGCGATGTAGACCCAGCTGAAATCCATAAGAATCGCTTTGCTGATGTGCCGGTAATTGGCGATGTTAAGCACACTTTGCAAGCCTTAATTCCTGCGCTGAAGGCAGCTCTTGCTAAGAACCAACCTGATTTATCTGCTTGGTTGCGTCAAATGAATTCACTAAAGAGTTCATATCCTCTTGGTTATGACCAACCATCTGATGGTTCACTTTCACCGCAGTATGTAATTGAGCGACTCGGAAAAATCTCTGGGCCTAATGCAATCTTTACTTCAGGTGTTGGTCAACATCAGATGTGGGCCGCGCAATTTATCTCTTACGAAAATCCTCGCACATGGCTTAACTCTGGCGGCTTAGGCACCATGGGTTACGCAGTTCCTGCTGCAATGGGTGCCAAAGTTGGCGCACCTGACGCAACGGTATGGGCAATCGATGGCGATGGTTGTTTCCAAATGACTAATCAGGAATTAGTAACTTGTGCCCTAAATAATATTCCGGTGAAAATCGCAATCATTAATAACGAAAGCCTGGGCATGGTCCGCCAATGGCAGACCCTGTTCTATGAAGGTCGTTATTCAAACACCAGCCTTGAATCAAAGCGCGTTCCAAATTTCCCAATGTTGGCTGAAGCGATGGGTTGCGTTGGCTTAAGTTGCGAGCGTCCAGAAGATGTTGATGCCACGATTGAAAAAGCGATGAGCATTAATGATCAACCAGTTGTTGTTGATTTCCGAGTTCATCGCGATGCGATGGTGTGGCCAATGGTTGCTGCCGGAACTTCTAACGATGACATCATGATCGCGCGCGAAACTGCGCCTGACTGGGATTCACAGGAGTTATAGAAATGGCAAAACATACTCTTGCGGTTTTAG
>CAZFZK010000141.1:0-3120 GCA_964523605.1 uncultured Candidatus Planktophila sp.
ATGATTGCGTGCAACGCGATCACTTCTTTGCCGTAGTTGACGAAGTTGACTCAATTTTAATTGACGAGGCTCGTACTCCACTTATTATTTCTGGACCAGCTGATAAGGCAACCAAGTGGTACGTCGAATTCGCAACACTGGTCGGGAAACTCGATCGCGATGTTCACTACGAAATTGATGAAAAAAAGAAAACTGTTGGCATTCTCGAAGAAGGCGTAACTCGCGTAGAACAGTTGTTGCAGATTGAAAATCTTTACGAGGCCGTAAATACTCCGATGATTGGCTACTTAAACAACGCAGTACGCGCAAAAGAGCTATTCAAGCGTGACAAAGATTATGTGGTTATGAATGGCGAGTTATTAATCGTTGACGAACATACTGGTCGCATGTTGGCCGGTCGACGTTATAGCGAAGGTCTGCACCAGGCCCTGGAAGCCAAAGAACGTATTGAAATTAAAGATGAAAACCAGACTTTAGCAACGATCACTTTGCAGAACTATTTCCGCTTGTATAAGAAGATTTCTGGAATGACCGGTACAGCTATGACCGAGGCATCTGAATTTCACCAGATTTACAAGCTAGGCGTAGTGCCGATTCCAACAAACCGCGGCATGGTCCGTATTGATCAACCAGATTTAGTTTATAAATCTGAGCTTGGAAAATTCAACGCTGTCGCAAAAGATATTGTTGAACGTCACCGCAAAGGCCAACCCGTATTGGTTGGAACAGTTAGTGTTGAAAAGTCAGAAGAACTTTCAGCGATCTTGCGTAAATCCGGTGTTGCTCACGAAGTTTTAAATGCCAAGCACCATGAACGCGAAGCAGCAATCATTGCTCGCGCAGGTGTTAAGGGTGCGGTAACTGTTGCAACAAATATGGCAGGCCGCGGTACCGACATCATGCTCGGTGGCAATCCAGAATTTATGGCCGATTTCGAATTGCAACGTCGCGGAATTTCACCAGTAGATAATGCAGCTGAGTATGAAGCAGCTTGGCCGGCTGAAATCGCTCGCCAAAAAGCAGCTGTAGCAAAAGATCACGAAGAGGTACTTGCTCTAGGTGGTCTCTATGTACTCGGTACCGAGCGCCATGAGTCACGCCGTATTGATAATCAGTTACGTGGCCGTTCTGGTCGTCAAGGTGACCCAGGTGAGTCACGTTTCTATCTTTCGTTACAAGATGACTTAATGCGCCGCTTTAATTCGGGCATTGTTGAGCGAGTACTTTCAGCAGCTGGAATTCCAGAAGATGAACCAATTGAATCGAAGATGGTTAGCAATGCAATTCGCTCGGCACAGACCCAAGTAGAAGCTCAAAACTTTGAAATTCGTAAGAATGTTTTGAAGTATGACGATGTTATGAATCGTCAGCGCGAAGTTATCTATGGTGAGCGACGTCTTGTTCTAGAAGGAAAAGATTTAAAGGATCAAGTAATCGAATTTATGCAAGATACATTGGCAGCTTATGTCGATGCTGCTACAGCTTCGGGATACGCTGAAGAATGGGATCTCGAGACACTTTGGAATCACCTCAAGGTCATCTATCCAATTTCATTTACTCCGGCTGACCTTGATGCCGAACTAGGTGGTCGCGCGGGCCTCGATGCTGAACTGCTTAAGCACCGCGTTATTGAGGATTTAGCGAAGGCTTATGCCGAACGCGAAAGCGCCTTGAGTTCTGAAGTTACTCGCGAACTCGAACGAAAAGTTCTGCTTTCAGTTCTTGATCGTAAGTGGCGCGAGCATCTTTATGAAATGGATTACCTGCAAGAAGGTATTGGTCTACGTGCCATGGCGCAACGTGATCCGCTAGTTGAATATCAGCGCGAAGGCTACGAGCTTTTCGCAGCAATGATGGATGCGATTAAAGAAGAAATAGCTGGCTTCCTGTTCAATGTTGAAGTAACAGTTGAATCATCAGAAGTTCAGGCCAAGGGCATCGAAGCTAAGCCGGTATCGCCAATTGGTTTGCAATACAGCGCAGCTGATGAAAACGGAAATGTCACCAAGAATGATGTTTCCCGAAATGCGCCTTGTCCATGTGGGTCTGGAAAGAAGTACAAGCGTTGCCATGGCGGCGCTTAAAACTTATTGAGCTGTCGTCAGATCAGAAATAGTTCCGTACATAACCATTTTTGATCGATACCCTCAAATCGCATAACTAAAGACCGTAACCGGTCGCCATACCGAACTGTTAAAACAGATTCAGCGATTCCATCTAATGGTTGAGTCATGTGTAATTTTCTGATTCGTCCGATCTCTTTTACTGAACCAGTATCGGCAACTAACTTGGTAAAAATGTTTCGATGGGTCCATCTAGCTAATTGAGCTGCTGGTCTTTTTCCAGCCCAGATTTCAAGAGCGCTAACGCCATACTTCAAAGCCCAAGAACTTATTTCAGGTAGCTCACTGGCCGAAGTAGGCATTGGCGCGAAGTCTGGGTCGTACTCATCGCCATATGAGGAAGGAATTAGATACAACTTTGCTTTCTGTGGTGGTTCAACCGCCACAGGGGAGCGAAATAGGTCCAATACCGGATGTCCAGGAATCTCATCATGATTACTAGAAACTTGCGAGAAAGTGATGGTTTTAAAGATAGGTTCAACGGATAGATCGATAGTAGTCATGGCCAAAGAATTTCTTCTGCCTAGACTCATCAGATCATCCCAACGGATGACCAACTCTCATCCAAAAGGATGACTGGGGATAACAAAATTAGAAAAGTCTGACATCCCCGTTAGATGACTTTCATGCCCAATAAGAAATCCAAAATTCAAACTCGAGTTTTAATCGCTGCGGCTCTACTAGTTGCCTCTGTTCTCTCAAGTGTCCTCATTTCCAGCATTTCAAATCAGAAGCAAAGTTTCTGGATCGCTAATCGTGAGTTGACTCCCGGGCAACAGATTTCCGCAACCGACATCTCGAAAGTTCAAGTAAACATCACGGCTATCGCGAATAACTATGTTTCTGCGACCGTTAACCCAGTTGGCAGCATTGTGATAAATCGAATCCAGCGTACATCGCTTATTGCAACCCAATCAATTAGCACGCAAAACGAGACCATAAATAGTGCCGAAGTTTCACTAACTATTCGTGCCATCGATTTACCAGTCAATGTTAT
>CAZFZK010000142.1:0-3112 GCA_964523605.1 uncultured Candidatus Planktophila sp.
GACAGGCGAGAATGACGAGTATTAATGCGGCTTTAGAGATAGATCTATTCGACCAAGCCAATGCCAGTCATGTGCGTGGTCAGATTTATTCTGGCTTCGGTGGTTCAACTGACTTTATTGTTGGAGCACTTCACTCACGTGGTGGAGCCTCATTTATGGCACTACCTTCATGGCATCCAAAAGCAAATGTTTCAACTATTGTTCCCAATATCGGCTCAAACATCACAAGTTTTCAACACTCCTACGTTGTTACTGAACAAGGGGTTGCCTCTTGCTTTGGTAAATCTCAGAATGAGCAGGCTAGTAATTTAATTGAAAAGGCAGCTCATCCAAATGCCAAAGAAGAACTGCGCGAAAGCGCGCGAGAACTAAATCTTTTAAAGTAGATATTTACTTATGTCGTGATCAGAAACTAAAACGGCTGGTCCAATCAATGTCGCGTTGCTATGTCCGTCTATATCAACCTCTAGCCGACCACCCGGAGGATTAACAATCCATTTAGTAGGTAGCTTCGCGTTCGTGTGAATAGTCGCAGCGAGGGCTACAGCGCATACGCCAGTTCCACAAGATCTAGTCTCACGGCTACCGCGTTCAAAGACCCGCATTTTCACTTCGCGCTCACCAGTGATCTCAACAAACTCAACGTTTACGCCTTCAGGGTAAGCATCCTTAGGGCGAACAACTGGTGCATCAGCAAGTGTGCCAACTTCACTCAAATCATCGACAAAAACAACTGCATGTGGATTGCCAACACTTATGTGATATCCGTTCCAAATTTTGCCATTAGTAGCAGCAGAAATTTCTTCGTCTTCGTCGGTCACTTGGCCCATATTTACTGAAATATCGCCAATCGCCGGAACTCGTAGATGCTTAACGCCATCTCTAGTATCTATCGCAAAAATACCTTCAGGTTGATGATCACGTTCCACCAAATACTTTGCTGTAACGCGTATGCCGTTTCCGCACATTTCAGCAAGTGAGCCATCGGCATTGCGATAATCCATAAACCAGCGTTCATTCTTCTTGCCAATTCGAATCAAGCCATCAGCACCGATTCCAGTATCGCGATTACATATAGCCGCTGTCTGCGAAGTCGTGATCGATACTTTATTTTCAGGATCAAAAACTAGAACAAAGTCATTCTCAGTTCCGTGGCCGTAAGTTGCAATCATGATTTAGTTATCCTATTTCCTGCAAGATTACTTCCAGTCGAGGCTGGATCGGTGAAATCCATTTAATTCGAGCATCGCGCGAGAACCAAGTCTCTTGCCGTCTGGCGTACTGCCTGGTCGCACGTTTAGTTTCTTCAATCGCAGCGTCAAGCGTGAGATCTCCTCGACGCATTGATATAACTTGGGCGTAGCCGAGAGCTAATTGGGCCGTACGCGCTGAAGTAATTCCGGCTGCAATACAACGATCAACTTCATCAACTAAGCCAGCGTCATACATGCGATCAACCCGATCACTAATTCGTTCGCCCAAAGCTTCGCGATCCATTACTAGACCAAACTGCCGTGCAGCTGGATAAAGTTCAGAATCTTTACGGGGTAAATTGGCAGTAAATGGTTTTCCGGTAATTTCAATAACTTCAAGAGCTCGAATGATTCGGCGGGTATTAGCACGATCAATTGCTAGGGCCGCTGCTGGATCAAGTTTTTCTAATCTCTCAAATAAAACATTTGCGCCATATTCTGCCGCTTCTCTCTCGAGCTCTTCGCGGACTTGCGGATTGGTATCTGGGAAATTTAGTTCATCTAAAATTGCTTTGATGTAAAGCCCAGTTCCGCCAACAATCACCACTGACTTGCCGCGATTATGGATCTCTGAAATCTTTGCACGTGCCTGACCTTGATACCAAGCCACATTGGCATCTTCGGTAACTTCGAGTACATCAAGTAGATGATGCGGAATCCCCTGGCGTTCTTCGACACTTAATTTTGCGGTGCCGATATCCATGCCTTTATATAGTTGCATGGAGTCAGCATTGATGATTTCAGCGTCAATTTTTTGCGCGAGTGAAATAGCCAGATCACTTTTGCCTGTAGCAGTTGCACCACAGATGACAATTAATTTCATGCGCGAATAACCGGGATACCTAACATGGTGCCCTTTGCTTCGCGTTTAGCTCTGCGCTCAACTTTGCCGCCATTGCCAATCAAATAATGTGATGAACTTTCAGTGATATCAACAGTAATTAAATCACCGGGCAAAGGCTGCTCAACCATAGAGTTGAAGTGCACTAAACGGAAATCTTCACTACGCCCGGTCATGCGATCATTTTCGCCATTACGACGCCCCGAAACTTCGGCAACTAAAACTTTCATCGTGCGACCAATTGCCTCGGAATTAACTGAAGCGGATATAGCTTCTTGATGCGCATGTAAGCGGGTATATCGCTCTCCGACAACTTCAGCCGGAACTTGATTTGGCATTACGGCCGCAGGAGTGCCGGGCCGAATTGAGTATTGGTAGGTATAAGCGGCAGAGAATCTTGCTTGCGTACATAAATCTAACGTGGCCTGGAAATCTTCTTCGGTTTCGCCAGGAAAACCAACAATGATGTCAGTTGTTACCTGGGACTGTGGCATAGCGGTGCGAACGCGATCGAGAATTCCTAGATATCGATCTGTGCGATACGAACGGCGCATTTCCTGCAAGATGCGATTTGAACCAGATTGCAAAGGCATATGCAAATGTGGCATCACATTTGAGGTGTTGGCCATCGCATCGATTACATCATCTGTGAAATCTCGTGGGTGTGGAGACATAAAGCGCACTCGCTCAAGCCCCGCAATCTTGCCGCACTGTTTAAGTAGGTTTGCAAAAGCGCCGCGATCACCAAACTCAACACCATAGGCGTTAACGTTCTGGCCGAGTAAGGTAATTTCAATAACACCTGAGTCAACTAAAGTATTAATCTCGCGCAGAATGTCACTCGCTGGACGATCTTTTTCAATCCCGCGCAACGTAGGCACGATGCAAAATGTGCAGGTGTTGTTACATCCAACTGAAACAGATACCCACGCCGTAAAGTCGCTAAAGCGCTTAGCTGGCAGAGTTGATGGGAAATGCTCTAGCGCTTCTAGGATTTCAATTTGGGACTCTTCTTCGA
>CAZFZK010000143.1:0-2692 GCA_964523605.1 uncultured Candidatus Planktophila sp.
GAAGGATTGACGAATCGGATCGAGAACCGCACACACGTTATTGCTAAAACTTTTGATCGCATCTGCGCGGTACTTGATGAACTTGGATATATTGAAGGTGAAAAACCTTTGGCACAAGGAAAGATACTGGCCAAGATTTATGCCGAATCAGATCTATTGCTTACTGAGACTATTCGTTTAGGTTTGCTCGATGAGTTAAATCCAGCCGAATTACTTTCCGTTGTGTCATGCATGATTTATCAATCTCGCTCGCAAGAAGATTTGGCACCTAAAATTCCACATCAAAATGTGGCTAACGCTTTAGGCGAAATAGCTCAGGTTTGGGGTCAACTCGAAGAAGTTGAGGAAAAGCACCAAGTTCAGACTCAGAAAGCACCAGACCTAGGGTTTTGTTATATCTCTTACCGTTGGGCAAATGGCAATTCCTTAAATAGCGTGCTTAAAGGTAGCGACATGTCAGTTGGCGACTTTGTTAGATCCACTAAGCAGCTAATTGACCTGATGAATCAAATCGCCGCAGCAAGTGAAAAATTGCGACCGACCTGTCGCGAAGCCGTTAAGCGGATTGATCGGGGAGTAGTCAGTTATATGCTGGGTGACTTATGACGCTCATGCTGTTAGACAGTGCCTCACTTTGGTATCGCGCTTATTACGGAATGCCCGATACTTTATTAGCCCCCGATGGAACGCCGGTAAACGCAATTCGTGGTTACCTAGATATGACAGCGCGCTTAGTTGGAATCTATAAACCAAATCGATTAGTTGCCTGCCTAGATGGTGACTGGCGGCCAAGTTGGCGAGTGGATATTTTCCCAGCATATAAAGCAAATCGCCTGGAAGAGGAAGGCGAAGAAGAGGTAGAGCCAGAAACTTTAACTCCGCAAATTCCAATCTTGCTCGATATCTTAGATTTATTCGGAATTCCGATTGTGGGCGTCGATGATTACGAAGCCGACGATGTCATGGCAACTTATGCTGAAGTAGAAAAAGGACCCATCAGAATCGTCACCGGCGATCGGGATTTATTTCAAATGGTCGATGACAAGCGAGACATCAAAGTTGTTTACTTAGCAAAAGGAATCTCACAACACGACCTGGTAGACATCAAATATGTCGCGGATAAATATGCAATACCTGGTGACCGTTACGATTTGTTTGCAATGTTCCGCGGCGATCCATCAGATGGTCTTCCTGGCGTAAAGGGAATCGGCGAAAAAGGCGCTGCAGTTATTGCCAATAATTTTGCCACCGTCGAAGATGCACTGGCTGCAGCTCATGAGGCACATGATTCATTGCCGCCAGCTCTTGCCAAAAAAATTATCGCTGGGGCAGATTATTTGAGCATCGCGCCGAAGTTAGTCAGAGTGGCAAGAGATGCGCCTCTTCCGAAGGTGGATTTAGCTATGCCTAAAGCCCCAGCTGATTTATCAAAGCTGTATCAAATAAAAGATCACTATGGCTTGGGTGCAAGTATTGATCGTTTAATTGCCGCCCTTGGTTGGTAGTTTGTGTTCGCACTTCTTTCAGCAGTAAGCGGCTTACTGCTTTCGGCGGCCTTTAAGCCAATCGGGCTTTGGTTTGCAGCACCTCTCTCGATCGCGCTTCTTATTTATTGCATCAACAAAAGTGGTAAATATTTTCCCGCTTTCGCAATATTCGCATTCACTTTCAATGCCGCCGGCTTAGTTTGGAGCAACAAATACGTCGGAATCACACCTTGGATTGCCTTAGTTCTATTGCAAACAATTTTCTATTTGCCATTGGGTTTTCTGAAACGACTAGGGGAGTATTGGTATTTCTATTTGCCAGTGGCCTTCTTAGCTCTCGAAGAACTACGTGCGCGTTTCCCATTCGGTGGATTTGGCTGGCTTCGAATCGGATTCTCACAAGCAGATGCACCCTACGCTCGCTTAGCTAGCGTTGGTGGTGTTTCACTTCTATCTCTTGCCACACTCTTACTCGGTATCGCAGCCTTCCAATTAGCAAAGCGGGGAAGTGGCATATCTCTCCCAGCGATTGCGATTGCTCTAACCTTAAGTGGCATTTTTATTCTGCCGAATAATTCGCCGCGACAAACTTTTCAAGTGTTAGCGGTACAGGGCTCAGTTCCTAAATTAGGTTTGGATTTTAATGAGCGAGCTACCGAAGTTTTTTATCGACATTTAACGCAAACCGAAAAGGCACTCGCAAACGGAAAAAAACCCAATCTGATTATCTGGCCAGAAAACTCAGTTGATGTCGATCCCTTTAAGAATCAAAAAATTGGTCAGGCAATAACTTCACTGGTCGATAAATACAACACTCCACTAATTGTCGGAGCAGTTCTTCGTAACGATGGAAAATTACAGAACGCTTCCATTCTTTTTCAACCTAAAACAGGTGCGACTACCAGCTACCTAAAGCGTCATCTGACGCCTTTTGGTGAAGTAATGCCATTACGTTCTACCTTGACATTCTTCTCTGATTTGCCTAACCAAATTGAAGATTTCAGCCCGGGAAATTCGGCGATAATTCATAAAGTCGAGCAAGCTAATATCGCGCCGATTATCTGTTTTGAGCTAATTGATGATCGACTAATCCAGAGTGCGGCTGACTCGGCAAACCTGTTTGTGGTGCAAACCAATAGTGCGACTTTTGCAAATACGGCTGAAAGTGCCCAGCAATTGGCAATTACTCGAATTAGAAGCATCGA
>CAZFZK010000143.1:2800-3107 GCA_964523605.1 uncultured Candidatus Planktophila sp.
AAAGTCGACAAAAGAAAACGTTGCCGCCAGCATTAATAGTGCAGTTGCTTTGAATGCAACGCGGACAATTTATGATCGAGTGGGTCAATTTGCCTGGGTACTGGTGATGCTTATCGGCATGGGATTTGGAGCTGGTTTGAGTTACGCTGCTCGTGTAGTTAATCGCCGATAAGTTACATTATGTTAAGTAAAAGGAATTCGCTACTACCCCTTTTAAGCGTGATTTGGCGCTCCGGCTATTCTGCGTATTCAGCAATTGGCGTACAAGAACAGATCAAATTTCGATCTCCATGAACGCCGTCAACGC
>CAZFZK010000144.1:0-3096 GCA_964523605.1 uncultured Candidatus Planktophila sp.
ATGTGCGTAGGTCATCCCCGGTGAGTGCAACGTTGTGGTCGATCTTGCCATCTTTGGTCTTAGGAACTGCCCACTCTGTCCATCGATACTTTCCAGAAATGATGGGTGTGTATTTCTTGTTACCGAGCTCTGCTCCTACCTTGCGGGCACTCTCAAGATCATCGATGTACTTCAAGAAAAGAACCCAAGAGGACTGCTCTACATAATCGAGCTCGCTGGAACACCCGGCATCCTTGTGGAGAATGTCGTCAATATTCTTAAAGGTGTTCTCAAACATTTTGACCCTTCTTTGTGTTGATAGAGCTCTAACTTACATTGAGCCTCGGACATGAGCCAGTATCGGCGACCCCGCACTCAGCCAGCAGCCTGAAAGCTGCTGGCTGAGTCTGAGTTAATTACTTGTGGGAGCGGAGCAAAGCAAGTTCGAATGCATCCAACATTGAGTCATATGCAACAGAGCTCTTTCCCACCTTTTGGGGATCGAAGTCGTTTTCCTCCAGTAATTGCTTATAGCGAGTAACAATTTGAGGTAAATGATTCTTTAAGAAAAGATTAGGGTTTGTTGCCCAACTTAAAAAACCCTTTTCATCGATCACCAAAAGTGACTTCAAGGCATAAACCAATGGGGCAATAAATCCTTCTGGGTAGCGCCAAGAAATCGCTTTTTGTGAGAACTTAGCTTCTTTAGTTCCACCTTTGCTATTCATCTTATTGACTGCTGAGATTCTTCCAAACTTGCCCTCATTTGCATTGTAAAGGTCAGGAAAATTCTCATAGATATAGTCATAAAGATAAGGAAGATCAGCAGCGACTTTGAATGCAGAAAGTACTTTGTCACTTTTAATCTCAGGTTTTGGAGTATTCGTGGTTATCTGAGGTGAAGACATGAAGCGGTGGTACTTGTTTACGCAGTCACCCTTAGAACTATAGGTTTGAACAGGGCTTGGCGCAGAGACCTTTTTATTATCTTCGTCTTCGATATCTAACTTTAACGCGCTAAGAGCTATCCAAGTTAAGGAAACTATGTTTGCAGCTCTAATATCGCCGCCCTCATTTGAACGCCATTCAACTTTCTTGGAAAGTTCTTGCGGTAGGGCAGCCTTTAAACTGTCGTAAAGGCCTTCATTATTGGTCTTTGTTTCCTGCTTTAGCTGCGCATTATTGTTACGTGCTTCTTGAATATCTGATAAAGCCCGACTAAATGTTTCTAAATCAAGCTCACTCTCAGATTTTGGAAGTAAGAGCTCAACTGGAACAAGCGTGGATAACTCATCTGCGTAATCTTCATTTTCAAGTAGTTCATGCACTTCTTTAATGTGCTTATTAAAAACCTGCTTGAAATCTGCCCAAATTCTTGCTTTCTTAAGTTCCTTTAGGTCCTCAGGCTGGCTAAGTGCAAGTCCGAGCACGTAGTGACCGATTGCAAGGAGGTTGTGACCACCATCTAGAACGCCCTCGACATCGCGATCATGGAATGTAAGCTCAAAGCGGTCCCTGTCCAAAGGCTTATAGACAGAAGCGGCAAGCAATAAACCCTTTGACTTCAAGGCGAAGGTTTCTGGTGTATTGGTTAAGGATTCAATAATTGCTGAGGTAATTGTGCTTAGTTTGGAGTCGCGAGGATTGGCCTGAAGATCCAGAACTTCAATTATGTGAACGATTTGCTTTAGTTTTACTAAGCCAATGAGTCGCTTTGCGGACCCAACAATCTGTGTGTTGCACTGCTCAATTCTGAGCGTAACATCATGGTTATATGGTCGTGAATTCATCAATTTCTCTTTTCTAAGACTTTTCAGTCTCAACATTTCCGTAGACCATCCGGCCCACAACTGAAAGATTACTCTCCGTGACTTTCTTGTCAAGTCTGACCCCGCGTGGCGAAATTTTGCGCCTGAGTCTGAGTCAAAAATCGCCCCTTATTTTCGTCGGTTACTCTGAGTAACCTTCAAGCATGATCAGTACCCAAATCCACGAGGTCCTAGAGCTACAGAAGCGATACACCTCAAAGAACACCCCCGCCATGCAAAGACGTGGAATCCTGATCCGGAAAGAAATTGCTGCTTCACTGAACGAAAACTTAGATCGCTTCAAATCCAAGTACGAAATAGCTATCGAAGATCTCTGGGTGCAAGGTAAAGATGGCGACGGTAATAAGGCAGAGATACCTTGGGTACGTCTTGCATCCAAAGAGCTAAGCCCCAGTGCGACAAAAGGTTGGTATGTCGTCTTCTTGTTCTCTGCCACTGGTTCTAATTGCTATTTAAGTTTGGGTCACTCCAGCATGATCTATGAAGGAGATTCCACTGAGAAGCGGTATCAAAAACCGCTTCCACTAGAACTTGCAGATGAAATGATGCGATGGGGACGCGAAAAACTTCAGCTCAACGAGATTAAGGTTCCAAGGCTTAAGTTCAAAATGGATCTGGAAGCAAAAGGTATTTTGGCCGAGGCATACAACCGAACGAGTCTGTGTGGCTTTGAATACTCTAATCAAAGTGTCCCCAATGATGATCAAATCTTTAGTGATGTCGAATTCCTTTTGGAGATGTTGTCTAGGATTTATCTTCTTCAGGAAACAGATGCGACTATCCCTGGAAGTGAAAGTCCGGAGCACCAAGAAGCTGTTGCAGCAATCGCTCAGGCTGCAGGAAGAGATCTGACTGGACCGCGACGTCAGGGGCGCTCACGATTGCCGCAAGCCCATAAGAAAGTGATTGAAGAGCATGCGGTTGAAATCGCAATGAAACACTTAGAAAAGAATGGTTTTACCAATATAAAAGATGTCGGTAAAAATCATTCTTATGACATCGCGGCAAAACTGAATGGAGTCGATTTCTACATTGAAGTTAAGGGCACGATATCTCTGGGAGAAAAAGTAGTGCTCACTAAGAACGAAGTACTCCTACACCGCCAAGAGCACCCAAACAACGCGCTAATTGTTGTTAGCCAAATCGATCTTGATCGCAGCGAGCCACCTTCTGCAAAGGGTGGAAAGGTGCTATTTATTTCGCCATGGAAGATAGATAATGACGATTTGGAAGCACTTGGGTATGACTATAAGGTGCACAGCAAGAAATGATTGTGCCAATTGGAACT
>CAZFZK010000145.1:0-3068 GCA_964523605.1 uncultured Candidatus Planktophila sp.
CCGAAGTTAATTTAATTTGACCACGAAGTTCATTCTCGGTCAAAGTTCTCACAATCTGTAAGCCTAAGTTAGATGAATTAACCAAATCAAAATCACTTGGTAATCCAGCGCCATCGTCGCTAACAGTTACTTTGGCTCTACTTTCAAACCGCTCGCAATGAATGACTAAGTTATTGCCAGCTTCAGCTAAACCGTGTTCCAGGGAATTGTGAATCAATTCAGTGACTATAAGCGCTAAGGGTGTAGCTATATGTGGATCGATTTCGGCCAATGAACCACTTCGCCTGATGTTGATTTCACTCATTCGTGGGCTCAAGTCTGCTGCGTGAATAACTAAATTATCTAGCACCTGGTCAAAGGCCACTTTGGCATCGGCACTATTTGAAAGTGTTTCGTGAACCAGGGCAATCGATGCGATACGGCGAACCGCTTCTTCTAAAGCGGCACTTGCCTGTGGTTCTTCAATTCGTCGTGCTTGCAATCGCAAAAGTGCTGAAACTGTCTGCAAATTATTCTTTACTCGGTGATGCACTTCGCGGATCGTGGCATCTTTTGTCACTAGTTCGCGTTCACGACGACGCAACTCAGTCACGTTGTGCAACAGAACAATAGCTCCGATTCGATCATCGCCTTGTAAAAGCGGCATAACCATCAGATCAATTGTTGCACCTTGATTTTCAATTTCAGCACGACGCAAAGATTTTCCGCTTAGCGAACTACGAATTCCTTCATGATGTGACTCATTTCTTTGCATAGAAACTTGCGAGGCAACATCTCCCAGATTAAAGCTCTCTAAATCATTTCCCCAACCCATTCGATTAAAAGCAGATCGGGCATTAGGGCTGGCGTAAGTAATTACGCCATTAATATCAAGGCGAATTAAGCCATCGCCTACGCGTGCAGAAGGATCAAATACTGATGAGGCATCTTGATACGGGTAAGTGCCTTCGACCACCATTCGATAAAGATTATTCGCAATCTCGCGATAGTTAAGTTCTAATCGGCTAGGTGAGCGCATTAGCTCTGCATTTCGGTGTCGGGAGATAACAGCAATCACTTGACCTTCATGCAAAACCGGAATGGTTTCTTCTTTAATCAGTAAATCACCAAATAATTCCGGTTCAGAGTCACGGACAATGTCGGCACTAGATAGCGCTTCATCCAACCTTGGTCGTTCGCCCCAAGTTACTTCGGATCCAATTAAGTCGTTGGCAAATACGGTGGCAGAAGTAGTTGGCCGAATATGTGCAATCGCCACGTAGCCAGTGGGCCATGAAGTTAAGTCAGTACGAAGTGGAACCCAGAGAACTAAGTCAGCGAAAGATAGATCTGTAAGCAACTGCCAATCGGCAATTAATTCTTGTAGTCGATAAACCTGCGAGGCAGTTAAGGTGCTTCGGCCTTTAAGAAGGCTTTCGATCCGGTTCACTTAAGAAACCTGCCAGTTGGGTAGATGGACTGAAATTTCTTGGGCTGCATACCAAGTTAGTTCGCCGTCTTCATCATTCGCATCTCCAACAAATAGACAGTCTGCTTGACTGAACTTTATGGGCGAATTCAGATCCACTTCTACTTCTGATTCTTGCCCTATTTGCGATGGCTCTAGGTCTACGGCGAGTACAAACGAAAATTTTGCATTTTCGCCTTGATATGAAATTGAATCTTCGGCTGCCAATAGCGAGAGGATATATTCAGATTCTTCCTCGCCGAGATCTGGGTTAATACTTTTAAACTTAGCAGTTGGTACAAAAGCGGTACCTATCGAGATTTCACTCTCGCTTAACAGATGAGCTAACTCATCTGGTGTTAATGCTAAGTATCCACGCATGGGATAACTCTATTGGAAGAGTCGCCCCATTCTGAAACTAGACCTCGCTTGCTATCTTAAGGATCGCCTTTCGTAACATTGATTTCGGGCTGGATTCGCTAAGCGATGAACTGCTAACAGCCGCTGCCGCTACTGCCCGATTGTCTCTGGGCAGCGTTAATCGATCAATCGGATTTAGTTGATCAATCTGTGCCGCTAATTCATGAGCACCTTGATCGCTTCGGCGGCGTGGAACTTCTAAATTAGCTACGAATTGCAACTTTGCTTTGATTTTATTCTTAGTTAATTCTTGGATAAGCCGAGTCAACCTAAAACGACCAACCTCGTCTGGCCTCGAATTAATCCAGATTTCATCGCAGTTATCGGTGCACCAAATTAGACATTGTGAATTCCAGCGTCGATCAGTTAGTTTGGCTGCCAGATTAGTAACAGAACCAAGATCAATAATAACTAAATCAAAATTCCCGTAAGCCGTAGCCATGAATTTGGCGAAGTTGGCACTCTTTGTCTCTGTTAGTTCATAGGCCCAAAGAAGTTGAGAAATTAGCCGAGGATTTTGATCTCCCCGCAAATTACGTAGTTCTAAAGCTATCGAAATAGTTGGTTCGAGCGAATTGCCATCAATAAGTAAAGTTCGTTTCTCTAACAAACTAGATTCCATCGCAAGATTTAGCGCCAAAGTAGTAGCCCCGGTTGCAGTGCCAGCGGAAGCGATAGCAATTACTTTTGCACCTACTAAATTGGCCGCTTTTTGATTTGAAATCAGTGGCTCGCGAAATTCCCTACGTAATACTGAACGTATCTGAGAAACTAAATCTGCCGATTCAGTTGGTCGTGGCGAAAGCGAAGGAAACGAAATAATTTCGGATTCGGTGCCGTACCCGATTAAGTGACGAAATTGAGCCCGTAGTTCGGCCACAGTATTTTCACTAAAACCTGGCAAATCAGGGGCAAAAATCAGGATTGAATTCTTGGCAGTTTCTTGATTTTGATTTAAAAAATTTTGCAAAGCTGAAACATCGACTGCTCTAGCTACTATGTCCCAACCCTGAGAATGCAAGTTGCTAGAGACAAAACCCTCAAAAGTGCTATCGGATATTGCAGTAATAATTGTATGAGTACTGTTCTCAACCATTAAGTTTGACCACAACTAGACGACCATAGGTAGTTGCTCTAAGGACATCAGAAATTTCTTCTCGCCCGATAGCTATTGTGATTGCAACCTCTGATCCAAAATTTG